>JAUWQU010000256.1 GCA_030610965.1 Phycisphaerae bacterium | reverse complement strand
AACGGAGCCGCACGGTACACCTGTAGTGCTGGTCATTCTGAGAGGAGGCATCTCTCGGAGTAGGTTGACTCTGAGCACATACGCACCGCACGGACATTCGCGTAGGAACCCTTACAGGCTCGCCCTTATGCAATTTTTCCCGGCCGGATCCCATTCCGTTGGGACCCGGACCGCGATGAGAGGTAACACACTTTGATTCTTCGATTCTACTCAGGCCCTTCGCCGGCGCTTCAACAAAGCAGGAAGGCCTGCGGCCAGCATGACAAAGATCGTCGCCGGTTCGGGGACCGCGCCGCCGGCGCTGGTCTTGCCGAAGTTGTCCTGCAGAATCTGCAGGTCGTCCCAGTCGACGTCGCCGTCGACGTCGAAGTCGCCGTTGGCCAGAACGGCGCCGGTGGCTGTGCCTATGTGGGTCTTGAGGGCAATGTAGTCGGCCGCGTCCACCACACCGTTCTCGTCGGCGTCGCCGGCGACAATCCCCGGCCCCATCACGCCGATAACGTCGTCATACGTCGCGCCAAAGCGGATCTCGTCTACCTGCGAGTCTACATTTCTCATCCAAACGCCGAGATAACTGAAGGTGGACTGGTCGATGACCGTCGTCATGGTAGTTGTCTGTGGTGCCGGCTGGGCGAGACCGCCCCACGGAAGATAGATCTCCAAGGTGTCGTTCGACGCGCCATCGGCGCCCCACGTGAACTTGCCCACTACCAGGGTAGGGCTGAGCAACGAAAGGTTCTCTTTGACCTTGTTCCGCCCCCCGACGGGGGTACCGCCCACGGCGTTCACCAATTGGAGGTCGCTGCCGTTCTGAAGCCAGATGCCCATGATATTGGCCACCGTCGGGACGGAACCGAAATTCGCACCAATATTGCCCGTTGCGCTCGAGAGGCCGATAAATCCATAATCGTTCGAACTTGATCCGGGTTGAAGCACGGCACTGAACCAGAGCTCGGCGCTGTGATCCAGCAGCCCGGCGCTGCTGAGCGTTGTCGAAAAGCCGGCCCAGCTTTCATAATACCCGCCGGCCCCTGTGTATCTGTTGCCGGAAGCGGGCAGTGAACCAAAGGTCATACTCCCGCTAGCAACGACCCCGCCGTCTCCGCTCCAGGTACCCAGCCCGGTACCACCAGCCTGGCCGGGCAGTGCGCCGGCGGGCATGTCGAACGGCTCGTAGATCACGGCGTCCGCGTTGGCCGGCCCGGCCGAGATGCCAAGGATTGCCGCGACCGCCACGGCCGTAACCAGAATCATCGTAAACTTTCTCATCGTCCTCTCCTCAGAATGACTGCAAGTGACTTGCTTCATTGCCTGCTCGTTTCGATCGATGTGAAATGAGCTAAACCGTCGTCGCATCTTTCCTCCGCCCCTCTGCGGCCTATCGCTCGCGGTGGAGCAGGAGGAACAACCTCGCCGAAGTTGTGCTCCGCGCAAAAACGCTGCGCCGAGAAAGGACGTCGTACATGCCGGCATCGGGCCACTGAGACATGATGGTCTTGCCCGACGGGCAGTACACCAAATGTAAAATCGCTATTCGTACAACGTATTATACTACCCCCCCAATCCTGTAAACTTATATATTCCGGCAAGCTATATTGTTTTGCGACATCGGGCGACCGTATCCTCATTGCAGCGCCGAGCCCCTGGGTTATGATGTTCCCGGGTTTCCCGGGCGGGCCGATGGGTTGTGTCGGACTGTGGTAATCCGTTTTTTTCCGCGACCGCTACGGCCCGGCTGGGATTAAGATGTTGGATGGCTGCGGAGGGCATTGGGCTTAAGCGGCGCCGCGGCGTCCACGGGCAAGAGATTTTGAGAAATATGAGGAATCCGGACGACAGGAAAGGGATGCAGAGATGAAGACAAGGACATCAAGAGGGGGCGTCAGCCGAAGGCGGTTCCTGGTTTCCGCCGGGGCCGGGGCCGCCGCGGTCGTTCTCGGCAGGAGCATGATCGGCATCGCCAAGGCCGCCGAGGGCGAGGACGGCTTCCGCGACCTGCTCGGCGAGAAGGGCCTTTCGGGCTGGATGTCCCCCGCCGGCGGCGAGCCCGGCAAGGGCTGGGTGCTTGAGGGCGGCGTGCTGGCCCGCAAGGGCAAGGGGGGCAACATCTGGACGAAGCAGCGCTTCGGCGACTTCGTGCTGGACCTGGAGTTCAAGACCACCGGCAACAGCGGCGTGCTCTTCCGCTGCGACAACCCCAAGAGCTACGTCCAGACGGGCATGGAGATGCAGGTCATCAACTACTCAAAGGCCGGCGACAAGCACTCCGCCGGGGCCATGTACGACCTGCTCGGGCCGACCAAGGACGCCCTCAAGCCCAACGACTGGAACCGCGTTGTGCTGACCTGCAAGGACAACAAGATCACCGTCGTGCTCAACGGCGAGCAGATCATCGACATGGACGCCGACAAGTGGACCGAGGCCCGCAAGAACCCCGACGGCACGAAGAACAAGTTCAAGACGCCCATCGCCAAGTTCAAGCGAGAGGGCCACATCGGCCTCCAGGACCACGGCGCGGCCGTGATGTACCGAAACGTCAAGATCAAGCCGCTGAAGCAGAAACAATAGAGATACGCCGTCGCTTGTAGTGTGCCCGTAAGGGCATATCCCGGATAGCGTCTCACGACGCCACTACAAACAAAGATAGGCCCTTACGGGCCCACTACAAGCGGAGCCGTAAGAGGAACAAACAGCAAAGGAATACAAGACATGAAGAAACGAACTATCGCGCGTATGAGGCCCTGCAATTTGATTGCATTGATGTTTCTGGCGGCTCTTGGCGTCTTTACCTCCGGAGCATCGGCCGAAAAGGCAGCTTCTTCTCTGGCTGTAAAGAATGGCGACAAGATCGCTTTCATGGGAGATTCCATTACAGCAGGCGGAGCCAGGAAGGGCGGCTATATAAATCTGGTTATGGAGGTCCTGAAGAAAGAGGGACTGGATGTCTCTCATGTGCCCGCAGGAAAATCCGGCCATAAATCAAACGATATGCTGGCACGGCTGGACAAGGATGTGCTCAGCAAGAAACCTCAGTGGATGACATTGAGTTGCGGCGTCAACGATGTCTGGCACTTCAAACTGCGTCTGGGCAAGCATGTTTTTAAGGGTGTTTCGCTGGAAGATTACAAAAAGAACATCACCGCGATCATCGACAAAGCCCAGGCCGCCAAGATCAAAGTCATGATACTGACCTCCACAATGATCGGTGAGGATCCCGAACGAGAACTCAATAAGAATTTGATACCCTACAATGCTTTTCTGCGAGGCATTGCCAAAGAAAAGAAGTGCCTGCTTGCAGATCTGGACAAAGACATGCGGGCGGCTCTCAAGAAGATTCCTGACGCCAAAGGAAAAGGAAGAATGTTCGGAGAGCCTCAATACAAGCGCGACATAAAGAACAAGTTGACCTCCGACGGCTGCCACATGAACCGCCTGGGTAATATCATGATGGCCAAAGGCATTTTGAGAGCATTCGGTCTGAGCGAAAACAAGATTGCCGCTGTCGAAAAAACATGGCTCAAAAACAAGTAAGCTCATTCAGGCCGGCTGCATCCCCGACCCCTTCGCTTGTAGTGTCGCCGTAAGGACGCCTCCCTCAGAAGTACACAAAGCTGCGGATTACGGCGGTTTTCCGACCTAAGCAAACCGACCGTTTCTTCAGGCCCGATAGGGCCGACAGCATTTAGCCGGGGCGTAAGCCCCCGGTGGACTACGCCGCCCGCTGCCAGCCCGCTCCGGGCTCCGCTGCGCTCCGCCCTACGCGGGCTGGCAGCGGCAAGAAAGAAACGGCAATGGTTCTCTCATAACAACTGGACCAGAGAACCGGGGCAAGCCACCACGTAAGCATTGCCGGTAAGGCCGACGAGCACACCCACTATCACCAGTACCCTTCCCATTAACTCCTTGGTCCTTCGGTTGTTCTGCGAGTTGCTCATAGTCCCTATTTCCCACTATTCCCCGACCCTCCGGGCGACGATCACCCAGTTGGAATCCATCTCGTTCACATGCGGGTTGAAGAATGGCACCTCGTGATTCTGCACGGATTGGAATACCGTGCCGAGTGCGTCGAGGAACTCCGCCGCCGACTTCCAGGCCGACCATAGTGCGAAGACTCCGTCCGGCTGAAGGCAGTCGGCCAACCCGCGCAGTCCGGCGGCGCTGTAGAAGTCGCCGTGCCGGGCATGGAGCCAGGAGTCCGGCGAGTGATCGATATCCAGCAGGATTACGTCATACCGCCGAGCCGAAGAGCCCCGGGCGACGTGCTCGAAGAAATCGCCCGCAACCAGGGAACACCTCGAATCGTCAATCAGCTTGCAGGCCATCGGCACAAGCCGCTCGCCGTGCCAGGCAATCACCGGTGCAAGCAGCTCAACGACCACCAGCCGGCGGACGTTTGGATATTCCAGCGCCGCAGCCGCCGTGTAGCCCAGCCCCAGCCCGCCAACAAGCACATCGCACGGCCGGTCGGCTCGCCCCTCCAGGGCCAGCCGCGCCAAGGCCCGCTCACTGGCATTGACAGTGCTGGACATCAGCATCTCGCCATCGATCGTGACCTCGTACACCAACTCATCCGGGACGGCCGGAGACCTGCGACGGCGAAGAACCAGTTCACCCAATGGCGTCTTCTGATAGTCCAGTTCTTCAAAGAGCGGGGAAATAGGAACGCTAGCCATTGGTTTGCCCTTCCGCGTATTTGCCGAGGAGCTCCAGATACCGCTGCCGCTGCTGGTCGCGGTGGAAGACACGTACGCACTGTGCGGGCATCTCGCCCTGGTTCAATTATCCACGGCCTCACGCCCGGTCAGTATTTCTTTCGTGGGCAAACCCCTGTCCGCCGCCGCGGCCTCGGTGGAGGCCAGTGTCCGCCTTAGCTTAGTCTCCGTCGGCGTCGGATAATCGCCAGTGCGCCGAAGGCCAGCAGGCCGAGGGTAGCCGGCTCGGGGACGGCGCCGCCGGCGCTGGTCTTGCCGAAGTTGGCTTCGAGCACTTGCAGGTCGTCCCAGTCGACGGTGCCGTTCTCATCGAAGTCGCCGTCGGCCAGCGCGGCGCCGCTGGGCGTGCCGATGTTCCTCTTGAGGGCGATGTAGTCGGCCGCGTCCACTACGCCGTCGTCGTTGGTGTCGCCGAGAAGCGAGGTGGCCGCGAGCGTGACGTCGATGATCACCGCGTCGATGTGGGCGGTGTTGGGCTTGCGGTACTCGTCGAGCTTGAATCCATCGCCGCCGGTGACGGTGATCGGTTCGGCCCATATCTTCTGGAAGTCTGCATCGTGCCCGGTGGCCGTATCGTCGTACCAACGCAGGATCAGATCATCGACAGGAGCGACGGGGAACTGCACGTTAACGCTATTTGCATCCTCTCCTTCGGTCCAGGAATAGTCCGCGTTGTCCTTACCCCTTGTGGTCCAGGTCGTATAGATCGCGTTGATAACTGAGCCATCGGGGATGTCGATACCGCAATCGGCAAGGTTGAAACGATAGGAGACCTCCGGGTCCGTGCCGTTATAGGCACCGTAACAGTAGGCCTCGCCATAGGGCGTACCATCCGGCTCCCACGGCGAGATGCCGTACTGGTCGCCAACGGTCGTCTGGACATAGAAGCCGTTATCGGCTTCGTGCGCGATGGTGCCGGCCACGGGGTCCGTGATCCAGGTCGGTCCTCCCGGCACCGCGGGCGTAAAGACAGCAGCCGTGTCTAAAGTCGTTTTCGACAACGTCGGCACATCGATGACGATAAGCGTACCGGTCACGCTTCCCTCTACAAGGTGATCCGTGTCCGCAGGGATCGTAATCGCCGCGTTGGCCGATGCGGCCGTGAGGGCGATCGCTGCCATCGCCACGATGGCGAGGGTCACTACGGTTCTGGTTCGTTTACTGTTCATCACGCGCTACCTCCTTTGAAATGGCTCTCGAACATCCTCAAGTCCCTCGCTTGCGGCAGATTTGCCGGGCTCTCAAACGACGGCCAACTCTTGGTTCTGATTTGCACGAACTTGATCCGGCGAAGCCTTCGATCTTCAGACGACCTCGCCGACTGCTGCCACGACTTACCGCGAACTGCACTCGACTTGAAGCTATTCATTGTGCATTGGGGGGGGGGGCGGGCGGGGGGGGGGG
>JAUWQU010000362.1 GCA_030610965.1 Phycisphaerae bacterium | reverse complement strand
CCTGCCATACGACGAGTTTCAGCGTCTCTGGCGGGCAGCCAAGCAGAGCCCGGCCGCCGTCCGCGAGGCCCCCATGCCGTACCTTGTTTCCTCGGCGAAGTTCACCGGCAAGGTGGACTCCGAGCTGGCCCGGATGCGGCTTGAGCTCGTCGTGGACATCCTCGCCGACGGGTGGGTGGAGGTGCCCATTGGCCTGGGCGACGTGGCGGTATCGTCCGTCTCGACGGCCAAGTCCAAGCCGGCTCCGCTGCTGCGCGTGGTGGGAGGCCGGTACGTGCTGCTGACCCGCGGCAAGGGCCGCCAGACGCTCACGGTGGACTTCGCCCGCCAGTTGACAACCCAGCCGGGGCTCAACGTGCTGGGTTTCCGCATCCCCCCGGCCGCGATAACGACGCTCGAGCTGACGATCCCCGACGAGAACATGAAGGTCGACGTCGAGCCGATGCTGGCCGCCAGCACGGATCAGATCGACGTCGACGGCAAGAAGGCCACGCGCCTGCAGGCTTTCCTCGGGGCGACCTCGAAGGTCAAGCTCAGTTGGAAGCCCAAGACCCAGGCCGCCGCGGACCTCGCGGCCGTGGTCATCTGCGAGCAGGCCCAGCACATCAACGTGGCCGAGGCGCTGATCAGCCACGAGATTCGCTTCAACTACGACATTCGCCGTTGCGGCGTGGACGCCTTCACGGTTCAGTTGCCGGGTCAGTTCCGCGTCACGGCCGTGGACGGCGCGAACATCTCCAAGTGGGACATCGCCGCCGCCGGGGACGGCAAGACTCAGACGCTGACGGTGAACCTTTTCAGCCCGGCCAAGGGCAGCTACGCCCTGACGGTGCGGATGGAGCTGTTCCTGAAGGATTCAAAGGTGAAGGTTCCGCTTTCGCCGATCGTCACCCGCGAGGTGCTTCGTCGGACGGGCCTGATCGCCATCACGCACTCGCCGCGGCGAAGCGTCGAGTTGGCTGACGCCAAGAACCTCGCCCGCGTTGACACGGGCCGGCTGCCGAAGCCTCTTGCCGGCCAGGCCGGCGCGACGGCCTGGCGGTTCATCACGCCCGACTACGCGGCCGCGCTCGTCATCGGCACGGTCGAGCCCCGCATCACGGCGAGGCACTACTGGTCGCTCGGCGTCGAGGACGACCGCATGGACCTTCGCGGCCGGTGCGACTACACCATCGAGCGGACGGGCCTGTTCCAGCTTTCGGTGAACCTGCCCGAGCCGTGGGAGATAGTCTCGCTGGGCCCGCCGAACCTGGTGGACGACCACCAGCTTTCCGGCCAGGGGGCCGGGCGGATGCTGAACATCCTCCTGAAGCGCGAGGTGACGGGTAACGTTCAGCTCGCCCTGCATGCCCGCACGCCGCGAAAGGCGCCCGACGAGCCGGTGAAGTTCGTCCTGCCCAAGGCCGACCCGAACAACCTGCGGCTGTACAGCGGCCAGTTGATGTTCCAGCTTGCCGACAGGCTGCGGGCGGAGGTGGACACCCTCGAGCAGTTCCAGCCCATGCCGCTCGGCTCGGCCCTGGCGTGGAAAATGGCCGGCGTCTCGCCGGTGATGGCGCTGGAGTTCCGTTCGATCGATTCGGCCAAGCCGGCGGCGGCGAGTTTCAAGATCGCCGTCAAGCCCGCGCAGGTCTCGGCGGTCGTCCACCGCCTGGTGAACATCGAGTCCGGCTCGGTTGTGGACCAGGCCCTGATCGACTACACCGTGCTCTACGCACCCGTGGACACCTTCTACCTCAAGATGCCCGCCGGCCTGGCCGACGCCGGCGCGCGGATCAGCGGCCCGGACATCAAGGAACGCCCGCGGATCGACAAGCTCCCCGACGACCAGGTGACCACCAAGCCCGCAGCCGAGGCCGAGGACGCCGTCAAGTGGGCGTACTATAAGGTGGTCCTCCAGAGCCCCGTCATCGGCCGATACCGATTGCGCGTCGACAGCCGGCGGAGCTTCCTGGCCGGCGCCGATGGCAAGGTCAGCAACGTCGTAGTCGAGCCGATCCTCGCGGCCGGGAAACTGTCGGACCAGACCGGCTTCATCGCGGTCGCCAAGGCCGACACGCTGGCCATCCGTGAGCCGAAGGCCGAGAACCTCCTGCCCGGCGACCCGACCAACGCCGCCGACGTGCCCGAGGCGTCTTACCGCCAGGTCGCCGCGCTGGCGTTCCGCTACAATGCCCCGCCGTTCGAGCTGTCGCTGCCGGTGGCGGCCCAGAAGGAGGCGGCCGTGTTCACCACGATTGCCACGGGCGCCATTATCGAGCAGGTGCTCGGCCGGGACGGCGAACTCAACACCAACGCCACGTTCCTGCTGGACACCAGCCGGGGCGACCGCCTCGCCGTGACCCTGCCGGAAGGCAACCGCGGGCTCCGCGTGTTGCTTAACGGTCAGAACGCCCCGGTGGAGGACGGCGCCACGGCGAACGTGAAGATAGTCCGCCTGCCTCCCTCGGCCGGGCAGGTTACCAAGCTGGTGCTGGAGCTGCGTTACAGCATGAAGGTAGGCCGATCCGGCAAGCTGCCTGCGCCGAAGTTGCCGGAGGGCATTCCGGTCCAGCAGACCTTCTGGCGGCTGATAATCCCGTCGGAGGACCTGATGCTCTGGTTCGATAGCGCGTTTTCCCGCCTGCGCAGCGGCTCCCAGCAGGTCCGACAGATGGCCCAGGGCTATCCGTCGAAGGTGCAATTGCGTTTCGCCCAGCAGGGCCAGGAGTTCGACCTTATCCGCCAGGGCTCGCCGGGCGTGCTGCGCTTGGTGAAGATGCCCAAGGAAACCTTCAGCATAGCCGTATGGGTGCTGATCCTGATAGTCGGCGTAGCGGCGCTGAAGTTCGCGGGCTTCGGGCGGTGCGTGCTGGTGCTGACGGCGGCGCTGGCGGCGGTGGTTATCCGTCTGTTCGCGCCGCTTCTGGCCAGGCAACTCGTGCTGGTCGGGTACTGGGCCGGGATGATCGTTATCGGCCTGTGGATGGCTCACTGGATATTCAAGAGCCTGCCGAAGCAGATAGGCCGCTCCCGCCCGACCGGGCCTGCGGAGCCGCCGCCAACGCTAGAACCCGCTGGCGACAGGCCGGCCGCACCGGCCCAGCAAACCGACACCCAAACCCAGGACAAGGAGTAAGGCCATGAGATCGCAAGCGATCCGGATTACGGTCCTGTCCGTCGCGGCGCTGGCCGCGGTGTCGGCCCCGCCGGCAGGGCGGGCACAGGACGCAAACGCACCGGCCCAGCCAAAAATCTACGTTCCATACCGCGACCTGCCCTCGCTGATCGACCCGGCCGACAAGGCCGTGCTGATGGACCGTGCGGCCTTCGCCAAACTCATGGCGGCCGCCGAGGCGAATAAACGCGCCGACGAGACCGTCGAGGTCGGCCAGGTGACGGCCGCGACTTACGCAGCCACCGTCGATGGCCAGCGAGTCAGCGTAACGGGCGACCTTACGGTCGTCTCGATGAGCGACCGCCCCGTGGCCGTGGCGCTGGGCTTCGGGCAGATCGGCCTGACCGGCGTTCGCCTGGACGCCAAGGACGCGCCGCTGGGCTACGACTTCAACGGCAGGCTCGTGCTGATAGTCACAGGCCGGGGCGCCCACAAGCTCAGCATTGCCGGCTCGACGAGCCTTACGGAGCTTCGCGGCGGCGGGATGAAGTTCGGCCTGACCGTGCCGACCGCCACGGCCGGGGAGATGACGCTGACCGCCCCCGGCGACCTCGAGGTGCATTCGGTCGCGCCCGTGACGGATCTGAAATACGACCGCAAATCCGACAAGACCACCGCCCGGCTCGCCGTCGGCGGACAGGGCGGGGTGACGGTCGTTCTCATGGGCAACGGTCGGCAGGAGGACCAGCGGGCGATCCTGCTGGGCAGCAGCGCCACGACGGTTCAGCTCACGGCCTCGTCGGAGACTCTCAACTGCCTGTACACCGCCGAGGTGCTTCGCCGCGGCGTTCGCGAACTTACTCTGCTCGTGCCCGCGGCCTACACGATCACCGACGTAAGCTGCCCGGCCCTGGTCAAGTGGGACGTAGTGCCCGCGGCCGCCGGCGGGGCCGATCAGAAGCTCATCGTCCGCCTGCGCGCCGCCAGCCGGGGCACCAAGGCGATGAACATACAGGCCACCGCCGTCCGCGGCGGCTCGGCGTGGACGAGCCCGTCGATTCGCCTCGTGGGCGCCGACTTCGAGCAGGGCCATTTGCTCGTCGATACCGGCGGGCAGTTGCGCGTGCGGGGCCAGTCCGTGCGCAGCGCACTTCGCAGCGACCTTGCCCGGGCCAATGTGATCCCCGGCCTGCTTGCCGCGACTCAGGGCTGGCTTTACTACCACTGGTCGGACGACTGGCAGGTCAAGCTGGACCTGGCGAGCGTGGCGCTGCGAACCAGTTGCGACGCCCGCCACCGGCTCATGGTCACGCCGGAGGAGCTTTCACTGGTCAGCCGGTTCGACATCACCGCCATCGGGCGCGAACTGTTCGAGATGGCCTTCGACCTGCCCGACGAGGCAAGCCAGTGGCATCTCCAGGTCGTCGCTGTCAACGGCTCGGACAAGGGCTTCGAGTACCGCGTGGACACCGAAGCCAAGCGCAGAACGCTCAAGCTGTTCCTGGCTGCGCCGGTGAAACCCGAGGGCGTCGCGCGCGTGGTGGTCGGCATGCGTAAAGTCCCGGCTGGGTGGACCTGGCAGGCCGACAGCCCGCCGGCCGAGGTGACTCTGCCGATAGTCCACGCCCGAACCGAGACCGTCTCCGGACAGATCAGCGTGGCCCCGGCCGGCGACCTCGACGTTGCCGGCGTTTCGGCCGCCGAAGGCCTGAAGACCGTAACCGTCGGCCGAATGGCGGCACTGGGCCTGCCCGGCGACGCTCAGCTTGCCTGGACATACGACAAGGCCTTCGAGGGCCACCTGCGCGTCCGCGCCAGCCGGCGTGCCGAGCGCATCTCCGCCGAGAGCATCGGCCTGGTCACCGCCCAGCCGACCAAGTTGCTGGGCGCGTGGCGGCTGACGTACACCATCAGCCGGGCCCGTGCCCGGACGCTGTATCTGCTGGCCGACAAGTCG
>JAUWQU010000532.1 GCA_030610965.1 Phycisphaerae bacterium | reverse complement strand
CGCCATCCGCGCCCGGCAGCTCGGTGGCAAGGTGACCATGGACGTGCATGTCCTGGTCGATCCCAACCTGACGGTTCGCCAGGGCCACGACATCGCCTCGGCCGTGCAGGAAAGCGTCAAGAAGGCCGACGGCAACATCGTGGACGTCAACGTCCACGTCGAGCCGTGGGAGAAGCCCGGCGCAGGAGCGCGCCAAGCGACGTGATCGCGCACTTCCGATTCAGCGAAGCTCTGACATCAAGAGGGGTTTACGCCGGGATCCGGCTGCGGGGCCGCTTGGGCTTCGCGCGGGACAGGCGAGCCCAGAGCATGTCCACCTCGGCGGCGATGGCCGATTCATCTTCCTCGCGGAGGCCTTTTTCGCGCCCACGATCGAGAAGTTCAGACACATGGTCGCGGATGACATCAACTTCGCAGTCGTTTTGCATGCCTTTGCGTCTCCTTCCGCCGCCACAGATTCTCCGGGCAGTTGCCCCGGGACAAAGGTTTTCCCATTTCCAGCCCCTCTCTCCATATCGGCGTGTTGGCTAGCAAACCCTCGACGAATCTGCCGCTCCACCTAAGTGTATGCGTGCGGGCGACAGAAAAAGAGGATTAGGACAAGATTACGAGAAGATGGCCAAGGTCGGCTTGGATCACTGCCTGAAGGCGGGCATGAAGTAGACAGCCGCCGCCTGCCCGTGCAGAAAATCGCGGGAGGCGTGTCAGTCTTCTTCCTCGGCGAGGGGCTCTTCTTCCAGGGGCCGCTGGGGTACGGGGAAGGAGATGAGGAACCGCGTGCCTGTGCCTGGCTCGGATTCCAGGCCGATGGCGCCGCCCATTTCGAGAACCAGGCCGTGGACGACGGATAGGCCCAGGCCGGGGTTGGCCTGGTCGCCCCCGGCAAGCAGGCCCTTGGTTGTGAAGAACGGCTCGAAGACCAGCGGCTGATGTTCCAGCCGAATGCCGCAGCCGGTGTCACCGAATGCCAGCACGATGCGGTCCTCGATGCGGCCGAGGTTGATGCTTATGGTTCCGCCGTCGGGCATGGCCTCCTCGGCGTTTGTCAGCAGGTTGCCGAGTATCTGGTGCATCTGGTTGGTCTCGATGGGCACGATGGGCACGGGGTGCAGGTCGAGACGGAGGCGGATGTTCCGCTCTTCGAGCGGTCGCTCGACGAGGTGTACGAACGTCAGGACCACTTCTGTAAGGTCGGCCAGGTCGGCGCGGCGCTTGTCGCGCTCGGCGAATGTCAGGAGCGACTGTGTGATTCGGCTGGCCCTTGCGGCAGCCTCGGCGGTCATTTGGAGTGCCCGCTGCATGGCCTGTCTGTCGCCGCTTGTCAGGGCGAAGTCCACGAACGTCGCGACGCCGCCGAGGATGTTGTTGAAGTGATGGGCGACGCCACCGGCCAGAGTGCCCAGCGAGGCCATCTTCTCGGCCTGGACGAGCCGCTCGCCGAGCTTCTTGCGGGTGGTCTCATCGACCATCCACGCCGCGATGCCCCGGATGGCGCCGTCGGGGGCGTGGATCGGCGAGAGCACGATCATCAGATCGCGGGCCTTGGAGGGCGATCCGGGAACCCGGACCTCGAACTCGCTTATCAGACTGCGCTCGGCAGTGCGGGCCAGGAGACGAGCGAGCAGCTTGCGGCGGTTTGCGGGGACGGCTTCCACGAGAGGCTGGCCGATAATCTTGTCGACCGCCAGCCCGACAAGCCGGCCCGCGGCGGCGTTGCAGGTCACTACGCGGAACTGCCGGTCGGTGGCGATGGCCGCTACCGGCGAGTGCTCGTAGAGCAGCCGGTAAAAACCGTTGTCGACTTGGCCTATGGTATCGTCGTTCATGCAGGCTCTCAGCTTTAACCTCGGCCGGGACCGTCGGGCCTATCGGATCGGGGTGACAAGGACCTCCGGCATCAGTACCAGCAGTGTCTCGAACTCGACGCCTTCGCGTTTGAGCGTCAGGAAGTGATGGCCGACAGTCGAGGCGTTCCTCGCGTTGGCGCCGGGCCCGATTATCAGGAAGCCCTTCGGCGGGACCATGAGCAGGAACGTCAGGTCTTCGAAGCTGTACGTCTCGGGCTGGTTGACCAATCGCGGGCCGATGGCCGACATCACGAACTTCGGGCTCTTGGCCGTGGATCGCACCTGCGGCACG
Organism: Phycisphaerae bacterium; assembly: GCA_030610965.1. GTDB lineage: Bacteria > Planctomycetota > Phycisphaerae > SM23-33 > SM23-33 > JAUWQU01. The sequence continues at coordinate 1,738 of JAUWQU010000532.1, read as the reverse complement.
GCCGTGAACATCACCTTGGACAGGTCGTCCTCGTCCAGAGTGCATGCGACAGTCAGCAGGTAATCGCCGACGGGGTAGTCCCGGCCGCGCAGCGTGCGGTCGTCGCGGAAGGTGAAGATCGTGGCCTCGGGCTGGCGCTGGCGCAGGACGATCTGGAGCGGATCGTTGGGCATCGCCGCCATCACGCTCTGGGTGGGGACCCGCCCGGTCATCCGCTTGAAGACCCTGGCCAGGTCCGGCCAGGCGCCGTCGCGCCCGAGCCCCACGCGAACGCCGTTGCGGCCAAGGTTCACGGAGCGAGCCGTGCTGATGGGCTCCTCGTCGAGGTAGCTCCAGATTTCCTCCGATCCGCTGGCCGTGCCGATGGGCACCTCAATCGTCGCCAGGCGGATAGTGACCACCAGCTTGAATTGCTTGGGGTCGATCGGGCCGGTGGGCTTGCCTGCCTGGGCGACGGGATTGGCGGCGCTGGGCATGGTCGCCGGCGGCTTCGGCGCGGCCGGATCGCCGGCGCCCGGCAGATCGGGATTACACCCGAACAGCCCCGCCGCGAACGCCGCTATCAACAACCAGGCCAATCGTATCTTCATAAGCCGTGCCGCCGGGAATTGGCAATGGACAATAACCTGTCATGCTACTGCCTGGAAGATGGCAAGTCAATTGCGCGGTTGCCACCGGCGGCGGCGTACGTGTTTGGCGACCTTCCCTCAGCCAGCAGGGCTTTCGAATGGCGGCCCCAACGGGGCCGAGGAATGTAGACATGGGTGGAGCGGAGTCCCAGCGGGACGAGCGAAACCCGTGGCTACAACCCGTCGCCCCGGGGCGGGGCTCGATGCGGTAGCGGACACCCTCGCCCGGCCCGGCCCGGCTGTCAAAAACCTCTCTCGTCAGGAAGGGAGAGGGGTTTAAGGCGCGGTCGTCGTCGGCGCCGGCAAAACAAGAGCCTCACGAACGTCTCGCCCGTGTGCGGGTGCAGCAGCGGGGCCAAGATGGCCCTGCGACTCATGGGCTCGTGCTTCGTGGCGAGCTACTACGCAGAGCAGCACAAGATGCTCATGCCACGGTGAAGCGGGAAGCGGGGTTTTCTTTCTTGTGGGCCTTGCCTGCGGCGGGTTGGTCGGGTATGATGCGTTCGCCGTGCTAGGTGGGGCGCTAGCGGTGCCCTGAGGCCTTCGGGCGGACCCGCAATCCGCTATAGCGGGACCGAATCCCCCTCCGAGGGTCGTCGTAGTAGGTCTACTTGCCTGGCGGGCAGTGTTGATAGTTGGGCCCTTTGCAGCGTAGCGCCGTGAACCTGGTCAGGCCTTGACGGGAGCAGCCATAAGCGAGCCTGCGACGCGTGCATGAGGATCACCTGGCTTGAGCTGCTTTGCCGAGCGAGCCCGGTTACGACGGCTCGACGCGGGGTGCACGGCATTTTTTTATGCGCTCATTTTCCGTGTTCTTCTTCAGCAGGGATGGAGGGGAGGCAGGGGATACGAAAGAGATATATGAGGGAGCAAGAAGAAGGTCTTAGCTCTTAGCTCTTAGGTCTTAGGGTGGCAGAGCCTCACTCGTCGCTATCGGCACTTGCGACTTGGTGCCCAGGGCGCGATTCTGGCGACAGCCCTCCTCGTCCGCGGCTGTTCCCCTGCTTCTTGTTCTTGGTGTTCTTCCCGCGTGGTCGTCCGGGGCGGCGGCGGTGGGGGGGGGGGGTGGGGGGGGGTGGGGCGGGGTGGTCGGGGGCGGGGGGGGGGGG
>JAUWQU010000583.1 GCA_030610965.1 Phycisphaerae bacterium | reverse complement strand
TCCGCCGCCGGCGGCGCCGCCCTTGATGCCGCACGTCGGACCCATCGCCGGCTGGCGGATGCACATGAATACCTTCTTGCCGATCAGCCCCATCGCCTGCGTCAGGCCGACGCTGGGGGTTGTCTTGCCCTCGCCCAGCGGCGTTGGCGTGATGGCCGTCACGTCGATGTACTTCCCGTTCGGCTTGTCGGCCAGGGCGTCGAGGATGCCGAGTTGAACCTTCGCCTTGACGCTTCCGTACGATTCGATGAACTTCTGGGCGATGCCCGCCTGGGCGGCGATCTCGGTGATCGGCTTTGGCGTTGCGGCGTGGGAAATGTCAATGTCAGAGGGTACGGACGGGGCCATCGAGGGTCTCCTTGGTTCGCCTTCTACTCGTGTTGGCATGCTACGGCCTGCGCGATGGCCGGGCGAAGTCGGCCAGTTCGCCGTCGAAACAAGCTGCAGCCGCAGTTTACGCACGCCGACAACATCATGCAAGCGGGACAGGTCGATTTCAGGCGTAACGTGTGCCCGTTTTGCCCCCCACCGTTGACCGGGCGCACTTGCGAGGGTCTGGACCCAGAGATTCCCCCGCGCCTGGGCTTGATCGACGCGGCACGGGGGCGTATCGTCTTGGTTGTCGCAGTCTCGAAAGGCGCCGCCATGACCGATCAGGAAAAGATTCGCCAAGCCGTCAACGAGGTCGCTCGCGACGGCAAGGCCCCCTGCAAAGCACTTTTCGAAGTCGCAAATCGCCTCGGCGTCGAACCCGCCCGCGTGGGCGAGGCATGCAAAGAACTGGGCATTCACATCCGCACGTGCCAGTTGGGCTGCTTCAAGTAGGCTTACCGCCATGACCGAATCACCCCAGCCGACGAGCCACTGCGCGATCCGCCAATACGCCAACGGGCAGTTCAGCGCCCTCGAAGATACTGTCATTGCCGAGGCCCGCGTCGAGCTTGTCGTCAACGACAACGAGCTTCGTATGGCCATGCTCTGCCTGCCAAGGCAGTTGCCGGAACTGGCGGTGGGATTCCTTCGCGGCGAGGGCGCGCTTCGCAGCCGCGACGAACTCGACTCGGTCGACATCGACCCGTCCGGCCCGGCCATCCTGGTCCGCGGGCGCTTCGACCCCGACGCACTGGACGCCATCCGCCGCCGCTGGACGTGGGGCACCGGCTGCGGCGGCGGCGGAACATCGGCACAACTGAATCCGGAAGCATACCAGCCGGTGGCTCTCGGCCTGACCGTCGGCGCAGAGGCCGTCATCGGCCTGGCCCGCAGCTTTCAGGGGACGATGGACCTGTGGAAGAACACCGGCGGCGTACACGCGTGCTCCCTGGCAAGCGCCAGCGAGTTGATCGTCGTCGCCGAGGACGTAGGCAGGCACAACGCGCTGGACAAGGTCGTCGGCCGGGCCGTGCTCGATGAACTCGACACGTCCGACAAGATCATGCTCACCACGGGCCGACTGTCGGCGGAGATGGTTTCCAAGGCCGTCGCTGCCCGCGTGCCGATCGTCGTCGGCCGAGGCGCTGTCACGGCCCTGGCGATCGGGCTGGCCCGGAAGTTCGGCCTGACGCTCGTGGGATTCGCCCGCGCCGGACGATTCAATGTCTATACGGGCTTCCAGCGAATCTCAGGCTGAGAAACTACGCGACCATTACCTCCCCGACGATCAACCCGACCTCCACGCCCTCGATGTCCACGATCAACGCGTGGGCGTTGCCGCCCCGGCCGGCCCGGCCAAACGAAAGCGGCATGCGAGCGTCGACCAGCGGCACGTGCCCAGTGCCGCGCAGGACCACGCCCTTAATGTGAAGAGGATTGGATGGAATGTCCGAAAGCTCCACCAAATCCAGTATTGGCTTGGACTTAAGGATGTCCGCGGGGTCGGCCCGCAGGACGATATCCCAAGCCGCGCCCGCCATCTGACCGTGACCAGCGAAACTGCCCATCCCTTCGCCGTGGTATTCCATTATCGCACCTTCCGGTTGGCCTCAGAAAGACCCATCTTCGTGCCGATAGGTCAAGCCTGCGTATCCATTGTTCTAGTAATTCTCGTAATTCCCTGATTACTCAAACAGCAGGCAAACATAAACCGCCGCTCAAGAACGCTGAAGATCACTACTGCTGCCTGCCCTCTCTTTGCTCCAAGCCACCTACGAGCCCTGTCACCACTTACAGTATAGGGTATTTCCCCGATGGTGTTCAATACATCCTATCGGAATTCCAGGATTTTTCATCGAACAGCCGAGAGAACCCCGACCGCTGCCAATACCCCGTCCGTACGTGCCTTGGCGTCCCACCGACTGTCGGGGGATGCCGTCGCCGCATCCAAAGAGTCGCCGCCACCGCGGGCTTGCCATTAGAGCAATTCACGCTTCATCTGTCGCATTCATGCTGACTGCGGGTTCGCTTCGTTCGCCCCTGCCTAAATGCTGCCGCCCCGCTGTTGGGGGCTGGAAACTATCGCGATTTGGGCGGCGGCGCTGACGGCCTGGCCCAGGGCGATGCAGCCGTCGTTGGTTGGGGCGATTCGGTGGGTCAGGACGGTGAAGCCGTCGGCCTGGAGGAGGCATACCAGCCGGCCCAGGAGGTAGCGGTTCATGAAGCACCCGCCGGACAGTGCGATCACTTCCAGGCCCGTGCGGTCGCGGGCGCACCGGGCGGCGGCGTGGCCGAAGGCGGCGACGGTGTTGTGGAACTTCGCGGCCAGGACGCCTACATCCGTCCCGGCGGCGACATCGTCGGCAAGAGCCAGGACCGTCGGGCGAAGGTCGATGAGCATCGGCGTCGCTTCATCGTCGATGGCGAAGTCGTAAGCGTCCTCGACTCCGGGACGGATCGCGGCCTCGAGCATCATCGGGGCCTGGCCCTCGAATCGATTGGCCCTGGCGATCCCGCACAGTGCGGCGGCGGCGTCGAACCACCGGCCCAGCGAACTGGATTGGCGACTGTTGATGTCGGCGCGGAGCAGGTCGAGCGTTTGCTCGATGGCGCTTCGGTCGACGCCCATTCGTTCGATGGCCGGGTGGGTCAGGCAGTCGTCGCCGATCGCATCGTACAAACCTGCCAGCGCGGGACGGTAGGTTTCCCTGGCGGCCTTGTCGCCGCCGGGCAGGCGGATGTATCTCAGGTGTGCGAGTCGTTGGTAGCCGGCCAGGTCGCAGCGGAAGACTTCGCAGCCCCAGATGGCGCCGTCGTCGCCGTAGCCGACGCCGTCGGCGACGATGGCCAGTGCCTCGCCGGTATGGTCGTTCTCGGCCAGGCAGGCGGCCGCGTGAGCGTGGTGGTGCTGGACGCGGATGAGTCGCGCGGGCGGATGGCCGGGGTGCTCGCCCCGGGCCCGCCGGATGGCGTATTCGGAGGAAAGGTACCGCGGGTGCAGGTCGCAGGCGATTGCCTCGGGGCTGACCTCGAAGAGGTCCTCAAGATGGGCGATCGTGTCGATGAAGTGGCGATACGTGCGGCCGTCCTTTAGGTCGCCGACGTGCTGGCCGAGCATGGCCCACCCGTCGCGGTAGAGGCAGACGGCGGATTTCAGTTCGGCGCCGACGGCGAGGATGGACAGATTGCGGA
>JAUWQU010000458.1 GCA_030610965.1 Phycisphaerae bacterium | reverse complement strand
CCGACGATCGAGGTCCTTCGGACCTCGCCCTGCTCGCGGAAGCGAACAGGCCTCAACAGATTATTGCGTTGAGATTAACGGGATCATTTGGGGGTGTCCAGATTACTCCCTCGTCGCCCCCAGTTTTCGGGCGACCACTTCGCGCATTACTTCGCGGGGGGCGGGTGTTGCGGTCCATCGCTCGAACTGGGCTACTGCCTGGTTGACGAACATGTCGAGGCCCGTTATCGCGGCGCAGTCGGCGGCGCGGGCATGGCGGATGAGCATCGTTTCGACGGGGTTGTAGATGGTGTCGAACACTGCGGCGACCCGCGGCGGGATGCTCGCCAGGTGGGAGCGGTCGACGTTTGGGTGCATGCCCACGGAGGTGCAGTTGATGACGATTTCCGCGTCGAGTTGGTCGAGCTTGTCCAGCCCGAATGCGGCGGCGCCGAACTCTTCGGCCAATCGCCGGCCTCGCTCGACAGTGCGGTTGTAGATGATGACCTCGCAGCGGTAATGGGCGAGTGCGGCGACGATGGCTCGCGCGACCCCTCCGGCGCCGATCACCGCTGCGGATCGGCCTGCGAGGCCCTCGCGCGGGATGCCCATTCCAGCGCACAGGGCGTCGATCGCGCCGGCGTAGTCGGTGTTGTCACCGGCGAGCGTGCCATCGGGCGCGATGGTGATGGTGTTGACCGCGCCGATCCTGACGGCCAGCTCGTCGCAGGCGCCGTCGCCGACGTATCGCAGGGCGTGCTCCTTGTGTGGGATGGTGACGCTGAGGCCTCGCCAATCGAGCCACGGGCGGGCGAGCAGGGCGTCCATGAATCGCCTGAAGTCATCCTCGCCCGGCTGAATGAGCAGGGGCACGTAGCAGGCGTCCATCCCGGCCGCGGCGAAGGCGGCATTGTGGATGGCGGGGCTCATCGAATGGGCTACGGGGCAGCCTATCACGCCGTAGACTTCCGTTGCGGCAGTGAGGTGCTTGACGCGGTAGAGGTCGATCAGTTCGGCGATGGTGGGCTGACCGGGCGCGGATTCGGCCCCGGGCGACAGTGCGGCGAAGGTTCCGAAGGCCCCGAACTTGCCTGCCAGGATGCGGCTGATGACGCCGGCCTCTTTCATGGCCAGGGCGAGCGCCGGCTTGCGGCAGTGGCCAAGCACGTCGAAGGCCCGCAGGGCGTCCTCGCACGCCTCGGCGGCGAAGGCGATCTTGCTGACGGCCGCGTCCGAGCCGTCCAGCCTGGCTGCGAGGGCGGCGAGGTCCGACGGGCATCGTTTGAAGTCGTGCCGGCTGAGGATCACCCGCCCGTCCGGGCCAGGGCGGTAGTGGGGCGGGACGGCAGCCTCGACGTCCACCCAGTCGGCGCCGTGCCGGAGGGCCTCGGCCAGTATTGCCAGGCGGTCGGGCTCGCTGCCGGTGAAGCGTCCCCCCTCGGCCGTCGGGCGGCAGGTGACGATCGTTTCGAGGGGAGCGCCGGCGAGCAGGTCGGCGATGTCCCGCTTGCCCGGGCGCGGATCGAGGTAGTCCAGCCGAAGCTCGACGGCGTCGGCGCCGGCGTCGGCCGCGCCGAACATGTCGCTGCGCATCGCCGCGGCGCTCGTCGCGGTCAACGCGCATATAAGGCGGGTCCTGCCGGCTGGGTCCTTGTCAGTCATCGTTGAGTCTTGCGGGGTTTCTTGGCTCGCAGCTTGTCGGCCCAGTACTTGGCGATCTCTTTTTCCTTGGGGACCTTCAGGGCCGGGGCTTCGGCGCTGTGGCAGGCTGTCGCAATGCGATTGAGCGTCTTGAGGATCGTTATGCCCGGGTAGACCTCGACGGTCTCGTAGGTGCTGACATCGTCCGGTCGGATTATGGCCCGGCCGTAGTTGAAGTACCTGCGTTTACGTTCGAACTTCAGCTCGAGTGCGATCGGGCGGAGGATGTCGTAGAGGGCCTTGCCCTCGTCGGGGCTCATCTTTCGGGCCTCGGCGCCGATGGTCTGGATCATTATCAGGAAGACGCCCGACTTCTTCTTTTCGGCCTCGACGATCGCCTCGGCCAGTTCCTTGTACTGGTCGGGGTCGTGTGAGTAGGCCATGAGTTGACAGGTCCGGCCCTCGATGGTGTAGACGGCCTCGTTGACGCGCGCGATTGGCGTTTCGCGGGCGATCTTGTCGTCCTGGCGTTTCTGGTGGGCTTTCTTTGCCGCCTGGCTTTCGCTGGTGGGCTTTTTGAGCCATTTTAGTTGGGTTTCGCTCAGCGGCGGGAACTTCTTGTAGAGTTTCGCGGCCCGCCCGCGGAGGCCCTTGACGGTGGGCAGTGCGGCCAGGATGGTGTGGGACCGGGAGTATGTCAGTTGGCGCAGCAGCCGGGATGCGACGTACAGGTTGTTTGGGTCGAGCTGCATGCCCGCGAGAACATCGCAGAGGTGCCCGACGGAGTCTTTCTCGAAGAAGATCACCTTCAGGGCGAGTTCCGGTACCGGGTCGATGGGTTTGTCGGTTCGCCACAGCATGCCGTTTTCGCGGAGTTGCGCGACGACGGCGTCGAGCTGCGCCCTACTGACGCCGGATGCGGCGGCGCGGGTGGTGCTGTTGGCGTCGGCTGCGACGGCGAAGGCGGCCAGTACGCACAGTGCGCCGGCGGACGCCGCGGCGCGGGCCTGCAATGACGGTCGGTTCATATTCGGTTCTCCCGGCGGCGGAGGCCGGTCGCGGCCCCGCTTCCTCGCGGTTGCCATCATACTACCAAACGCATTGCCCGGCGGCTCGGAATGTCTTTTTGAGTCGCGGGCGCAAGAAACCGCCGCAGGCGTCGGCCGGCGGCGGGCGATGCTTTGGTCAACGGCGGGTCCGACGCCCGGCGATAGCTCGTCGAAGTTACTTCTTCTTCTTCTTCGGGGTGTTGTACGTCTTGATCTCCGCGGCCGTCGGGACCTTGACCTTCGGGCATCTCTTGTTCTTGGCGACGACGACGAGCTTGTTCATCAGGGCGATCATCTTGACGCCGGGGTAGTCGGGCACCGTGGTAAACGTGCTGGTGGATTCGTCTTTGAGGAGGCACTTTCCCTTGCAGATGTAGTTCTTCCTGTTCACCATCCTCAGCCGCGATGCGGGCACGCGCAGCATCTGGTAGAGCCTTACCGCGCGGTCGGCCTCCATTTTTGGGGCGGCCGCGATATAGGCGTCCACTATGGCTATGAAGGAGGCGTTGCTGGCTCGTTCGGCCAGCGTCATCGCGCTAACTGCCCTGGCATCGTCGGTTTTGGTGCCGGCGATCGCCTGTATGCGGAACGTGGCCTGCTCGATGTCCCAAGCCGCTTCGTTCTGCTTGGCGATTGGCAGATCGCGGGCCTTCTTGGCCCCCCTGCGGCCCGCCAGGGAAGCCATGCGAGCCATGATGGCAGCGGTGGTCAACCTGGGGTTGTATTTGGGCATGCCCATCGATTCCGCATGGGACTTGCTCATCACGGGGAAGGAGCGATAGTAGCTTCTGGCTCGCATCTGGAGGGTCCGGACCTCCTGAAGAATCGCCTGGAGGGTTTCGACGTCGCTGCCCTGGAGGTGCTCCAGCAGACGGGCCGTGGCGTACAGGCTCGGAACATTCCTCTTGATGCTCCGCAACGCCGCGATGGTCACCGGTGCAGAGCCCTTGTCGAACTTCAGGCCCTTCAGATCGGCCCGGTCATTGGTCGGGATAGTCTCGTCCTTGGCCCAGAGTTCGCCGTTGGCAACGAGCTTGGCGATGGCCTCGTCGAGTTGCTCCTTGGTTACGCCCGCTGCCCAGGCCGGCGCCGCCGTCATCACGAGGCTCCCGGCCGCGAGCAGGAGCGCAATTAGTACCGCTGACTTTCTCATTTGCCGCTCTCCCAGACTATCACAATCGCCTCTCAAAGACGCTACTGGCCAACACCATCCAGTATACCAGAAACCCAACCGCCTGTCAGGTTTGTACTTTTCCCGTGTCCGCCGCGGCGGACGGTCCGGCCGCGGGCTATTGCTTGAAGTCCTTGAGCGTCTTGGCGAGCTTGTCGATGGCCTCGGCCGGCAGCAGCAGCACGCCCGGCGTGGACGTTGCCACGGCGTAGCGGTCCTTGTCGGCTGTCTTGCCGGTGTAGGAAACCGTCAGCACGAGCTTCTCGCCGGCCTTGCCCACCATCTCCAGCTTGAGCCACGGCTTGTCGAGGCCGAACTCCTTGAGGTCCGCCGGCGCAACGTTCTTGACGTACCGGTCCGTCTTGATCTCGGCGATGTCTTTGAGGAATGTGGCGACCTTCTCGGCGTCGATCTTGACGTAGGGGTCCGGCGTGTAGGTCCAGCCGTCGTCGACGCGTCTCGTCTCGCCGCGCCAGATCGCGTCCCAGCTCGCGTTCACCTCTCGACCTTCGCTGGCCACCTGCCGATCGCCGCGGGCGCCCGCCGGGTTGGTCATGAAC
>JAUWQU010000671.1 GCA_030610965.1 Phycisphaerae bacterium | reverse complement strand
GCCGCCGCGGCGGTGAAGGCGGGCCGGCGGCCCTTGCGCGTGTCGGCCAGGAGGGTGAAGTTCGAGACCGCCAGGACGCCCCCCCGAACGTCCTGGCAGGATTTGTTCATCTTGCCGTTGTCGTCCTCGAATATGCGAAGCCGGGCGACCTTCTCGGCCAGGCGGACCGCGTCGGCCTCGGTGTCGCTCGCGGCGACGCCGACGTAGACCAGCAGGCCCCGGTCGATCCGCCCGGTTATCTGCCCGGCCACCAGAACCTCCGCCCAATCGACGCGCTGGATCAGTGCCCTCACGGCTTGGCCTCCCGTCCAAGGTGCCGATCGGCGGTCCGCTGGGCGGCCAGGCCGACGCGATGTCGCAACTGGGGCGGGGAGACGACCTCCACCTGGTCGCCGTAGCCGAAGATCCACCACGAGATCTCCCCGAGCCCGTCGACGGAGACGTGGAACTCGATCGACCCGTCGTCGTTCCATTGCACGCGCTGGCTTGGGTGCCACTGCACCTCGGCAACGTTGCCGGCCACCTTCTTGTCGAAGTGCAGGTGAATGTCGTACATCTTGCCTTCGCGGATCATGCTCCAGGCCTGGCCGAAGATGCTATCGCCGGCCGAGCCCCCCGGCTCGGCCGGCGGACTGAATGTCTGCTCGGTCACCGTCAGCTTGCGGATGCGGCCCAGCTTGTACGTGCGGGTTTCCTTGTCGCGTACGGACCATGCAATGACATACCAGGCCCTGCCGATAAAGACCATCCGCAACGGATGGGCCGTCAGGCGGGTCTGCTGCTGTTCGAGGAAGCTTATGTAAACCAGCTTGCAGACGCGGCGCTGGCTGACAGCGCCGGCGAGCTGGTCGAACAGGTCGTCGAGCCCCTCGTGCCTGCTGACGGGGCCAAGGTCCACCTGCAGGCGGTCCAGGACGCTGCCGACGTGCTCGCGAACGCCGGCGGGCAGGGCGCTCTCGACCTTCATCGCCGCGCGGGCCGCCTGCCCCATCAGCGGCAGCTTCGCCGACGAGCGAAGCCTGCCCGTCATCATCAGGATCGCCAGCGACTCGGTAAGCGTCAGGCTCACCGGCGGCAGGAAGAAGTGCCTGCTGATGCGATAGCCGCCTGTGTCCGGGTCGTAGTAGTACGGGATGTGAGCTAACTCGAGCATGTTCAGGTCCCGAAAAACCGTCCGCCGGCTGACTTCCAACTCTCTGGCCAAGTCGTCCGCCGAGTAGCCGCGACTGCCTTGAAGCAAAGTAATCAGACGCAGAAGCCTGTGGATTCGACTCACGCTCATCTCTGTATTTCCTCACAACTTATCGGTTGACCCAGTGACACCAGTATGTCACCGCTGAAATGAAAAAAGCGGTTTTTTTAGGTTTTTGTACGGCAGATGTCGGGACGGGGTGCATATGGACTTGAAAACCGGAGATTCAGAATCGGATTTCGGATTTCAGATTTCCTGGACGCCAAAACACCAATCGATTCTGAGCCGCTGGGCTACATGTCCCCCGCCGGCCCGCTGGCCGGGGCACTCGTGGCAGTGGTGGGCTTGGGTGGCGCCCACTGGCCGTTGACGACCTGCGGCAGGGCGATCTCGACGCGGTTAAGCTCCAGCACCGTGCCGGTAATCCTGGCAAGGTCGGCCAGGGCGTTGTTGTAGTCGACCTTTGCCTGAAGTTCCGCCTGTTCGCTGCCGGCCAGCATGCCCTGGGTCTGGAGCTTGACCTGAAGGAACTCCGGCGTCAGCCCATACTTCTTCATCTTCTCCATAGCCTCCAGGGCCGACGACTGGGCCTCGAGGGCCTTCACGGCGGCGTGCTGGTAAACGATCTGCTCGTAACTGGAGTGAACCTGCCGAACACGCTCGGCGATCGACACCGCGAGCTGGTCGGCAGTGTTCTGCATCGTCACGATCGCCTTGGTCCGGTCGAGCTTGCGCTGGCGAAGGTTGGCCAGGCGGTCGCGGTTGCCGATCGGATACTCAAATGCCAGGCCAAGCGAGAAACTGGCGTAGTCGCCGTGGAGAATGTCGAAGTTGGCGCGGTCGGCCTGAACGGCCAGGTCCTGAACACCCGCCGAGGCAGTCAGGTCGAGCTTTGGCAGGGCTTGGTTCTTGGCCACTGAGACGTTGATCTCCGAGGCGGCGATGCCCAACCGGGCCTGTTCGAGCTGCGGGTTGTGCTTCAAGGCCATTAGCATCTGGTCGATCGGGTCGAGCCGCAGCCGCTCGGTGACCATCGGCGTGGTTGGGATCACCTCGTAGCCGCTCAGCACGCTGATCTGGGTGTTGTTCAGCAGCCTGGCAAGGGCCTGCTGGACGTCGAGGATGTTCTTTCTGGCCGCGATGAGCGCGGCCTCGCGCAATTTAACCGCCGCCTGAGCCTGCGTGATGGCGGCGCTGGCGGCGTCCTTCCGGGATCGGCTCAGCGTATCGCCGTACGTCTCCTGCGTCCGGTCGAGCAGGCGTTGTTGGATTTGAACGCCCTGGCGGGCCTGGATGAGCGTCCAGTAGAGGCTGTATACCTGGGTGATAACCTCCTCGACCTTGTCGCGGAACGCGGCGTCGCTGAGTCGCGCGTTGATTCTCGCGATGCGCAGTTGGGCGAGGTTGAACCCCGGCCAGGCGTTGCGAAGCAGCGGCTGGGTCACCTGAAGCACGAGCGTCGGCTCGTAGTGAGTGTTGAGCAGCTTGAGAAAGTCGCTGTTGTCCCAGGCTCGCGTCATGGCCCACTGAAGCGACCAGTCGGCGCCCGTCGTCGTGTGCTGTGTGGCGCCCCTCGCCCAGTTGGGCTGCGTGGTGATGGACCCGGCGAAACTGTTGGCCTGTTTGTTCTCGGTGTGTATGCGGTCCATGGCGCCGAAAACCGTGTAATCGAACGCCGCGGCCGCGCGAACCATGTCCTCGCGAGCGATTGCCGGATCGAAGCTGACCACGCGAATGTCCAGGCTGTTGGCCAGGGCTCGCAGGATGGCCTCCTCGAGCGAGAGCTGGACGAGCTTGTGATCGCCGGAGACCAGCGCGGCCGCGCCGGTCTCGACGCCGACCCGGTAGGTGTCGACAGTATGCACGTCGGCTGGGGCCGACGGGTAAGCCACAGAGTACGGCTCGGGCTTATCGACCGAAAGGACGGAGCGTACCTTG
>JAUWQU010000196.1 GCA_030610965.1 Phycisphaerae bacterium | reverse complement strand
GAGACCTGCTCAGGACGGCCACCGCGACGGGCCTTGTCGCGGCGACTGCGGCAAAGGCGCTGGGCCAGGCGGCGCCGGCGGCCGTCGCGGCCGAGAAAGTGCCGACGCTCAACGTCGCCATCATCGGCGCCGGCGACCACGGGCGGCAGTTGATATTCCACTGCATGAAGCTGCCGGGCCTGAAGTTCCGGGCCGTCTGCGACATCTGGGACTACAGCCGCAACTATGCGGCCAGGCTGCTGCGAAAGTACAAGCACCCGGTCAACGACTACGTCGATTACCGCGACATGCTGGCCAAGGAGAAGGGCCTCGACGCGGTGATCATCGCCTCGCCGGACGGCTTCCACGCCGCCCAGGCCATCGCGTGCTTCGCATCCGGGTTGAACGTCTACCTGGAAAAGGAGATGGCCCTGACCGTCGACGACTGCCGCAAGGTGGCCCAGGCGGCGAACAAGGCAGGCAAGCTGCTCCAGGTCGGGCGGCAGCATCGGTCGAACCCGCGATACGTGCGGGCACTGGACTATATCGACGGCAAAAAAGCGCTCGGGCGGATCACGCACGTCGGGGCCCAGTGGCACGGCCATCGGCGAGGCAAGGTGACCTGGCCGGAGAAACTCACCATCGACAAGGCCCGCCTCGCCGAGTACGGCTTCGAGTCGATGGAGCAGTTCCGCAACTGGCGGTTCTTCGCCAAGTTCGCGCCCGGCGAGATCGCCAGCCTCGGCAGCCATCAGATCGACGTGTTCAACTGGTTCCTCCACGGACTGCCCAAGAGCGTTTACGCGGCCGGGGGACGCGACTACTACGACTACTACGAACTCTACGACAACATCTCGTGCATCTACGAGTGGGACTACGACTGGTCCGGAAGGAAGACCCGCGTTTGCGGCACGTACGAGATCAACAACACAACGGAGATGGGCGGCTTCTTCGAGACCTTCACGGGCACCGAGGGCGAGCTGCAAATCTCCGAAATCGCCACCCGCGGCGGCTTGTGGCGAGACGTGGCCGCGCCGATCGCCCCGTGGGAAGAGGACCTCAAGGCCAAGGTCGTCAAGGAATACGGCGCGCGGGCCTACGGGCCGATCCCGGCCGAGGACTCGCAGCGCGTTTACTGGCACCACTTGCGGAACTTCTTCAACGCGATCCGCGGCACGGAGAAGCTCACCTGCCCCGGCGAGGTCGGTTTCGCGGCGGCGGTGGCTTGCCTCAAGGCCAACGAGTCGATGAAACTCGGCAAACGGCTCGACCTGTCGGCGGCGGATTTCCGCGTCTGACAAGCGCAAAGAATTAGCAGGGATGCATGGGATGCATGGGATAGAAGAAGCAGATTATATGTCTTCTTTATCCCCTGAATCCCCTGAATCCCTGCTGAACAACGAGGAGTAGAGGCATGACTGGGCGTGTGACACGCAGGGCGTTTCTTAGGGCGATGGGGCTTGGGGCGGCGGTTGTCGCGGCGCCGCGGGCATTGATCGCGGCCGCGCCGGCCAAGGGGGACGGGCGGCCTAACATCGTTATTATCATGGCCGACGACATGGGGTTTTCGGACGTCGGCTGTTACGGCGGGGAGCTCGAGACTCCCAACATCGCCGCGCTGGCGGCGGGCGGCATTCGCTTCACGCAGTTCCACAACAACGCCAAGTGCAACCCCACTCGGGCGACGCTGCTGACGGGCCTTTACAGCCAGCAGATCGGCGAGGGGCAAATGCGCGGCGCCGCCACCATCGGCGAATCGCTCGGCGCGGCGGGGTATCGGACGATCATGGCCGGCAAATGGCATGCGCCGCACCTGCCGACCGACCGCGGCTTCGACCGATACTTCGGCCTGGCTGACGGATGCTGCAATTTCTTCAACCCGGGCAAGCAACGTCCCGGCGAGCCGGCCCCCGGGCGCAAGTGGGCGCGCTGGCGGCGATGGGGAATCGAGAACAAGTCGCTCACGCCATACACGCCCGAGGACAAGGACTTCTACACCACCGACGCCTTCACCGACTACGCGATAAAGTGCCTCGACCAGTACGCCGCCGAGACAAAGCCGTTCCTGCTCTACATGGCGTACACCGCGCCGCACTACCCGCTGCACGCCTGGCCGGCCGACATCGCCAAGTATCGAGGCAAGTACATGATCGGCTGGGATGAGCTGCGAAAGCGGCGATACGCCAGGCAGATCGAGATGGGCCTGTTCGACGCGAAGACCTGCCGCATGAGCCCGCGAGACCCGGGCGTGCCCACTTGGGCCGACGCCAGGGACAAGGACGCATGGGACCTCAAGATGGCCGTCTACGCCGCCATGATCGACCGGATGGACCAGAACATCGGCAGGCTGATGGAAAAGATCCGCCAGACGGGCAAGGCCGACAACACGCTCGTGCTGTTCCTTGCCGACAACGGCGGCTGCGCCGAGACAATCCACAAGACGGACAACCCGCCCGGCGTCATGTCCGGCTATCACACGGTGGACCCGCCGTGGGCCAATGCGTCCAACACGCCCTTCCGCAAGTACAAGGCCACCGACTACGAGGGCGGCGCATGCACGCCGCTGATCGCGTACTGGCCCAAGCGGATAACCAAGGGCGGGCGGATCACCCGCCAGTTCGGGCACATAATCGACATCGTGCCGACCTGCCTGGACGTCGCCGGCGCCGAGGCGCCCAAGACCTTCGCCGACAAGCCTGTGCTGCCGCCGGAGGGCATGAGCCTGGCGCCTCTGCTGGCGGACGAAGGCAAGGCCATCCCTGCCCGCGAGCCCATCTTCTGTGCCTACGGCGGCTACCGGGCCATGTGGCACGATAAGTGGAAGATCGTGACCCGCGGCAAGGCCCAATGGGAACTGTACGACCTGTCCGCGGATCGGACGGAACTGGACGACCAGGCCGGCAAGTACCCGGACCGCGTCAAGGAGATGTCGGCCGCGTACGACGCCTGGCGGCAGCGCTGCCAGGCCGACAACCGGCGTACGGCCTCGAAGCGCGCGGGCGGTAAGTAGATGCGGTAGCCGGTAGCCGGTAGCCGGTAGCCGGGAAGCCGGAACCACGTCGCGGCCGCCGCGTGGTTGCTGCGTCCCTTTTCCCATTGTACATAGGGACAAACCACGGCACGCGCCTCACGCCGCAATGCCTTCTTCTCTGAACAGTTGTTCTATCTGCGTTCATCTGCGTTTATCATTGCCGACAGATTTGTTTTGGTGTCCCGCGAGAACAGCGTAGACCGACGGAGTGCCCGATGACGCGAACGCTTGTCCTGGCCATGCTGCTGTGCGGCGCCGCGGCCCGCGAGGCCGGCGGCGCGCCGACCACCCAGCCGACCACCCAGCCGACCGCGGCCGATACGCTGCGGCTCGATAAGACGTGGGTTCGTATATCCAGCCGCGCGGCGAACCTGTCGGTGCGCGAGGTGTTCGGCTACGCGCTGGACGCCGCCGCGGTGAATGCCTCGCCGCTGCGCATCGAGCACGCCCTCGGCCTTGCCGAGACAATGCAGGACCGCGACACCAACAGTCGTGGTTTCGGAAACTTCCGCTGGTACTGGAGCGCGGCGCGGGTCGAGGATTACAACGCCGTCGAGTTCGCGATGCTGCCGGCGGCGCTGATCCGCATGAGCTACTACGACCGCCTGACGCCGACGGCCCGCCAGAGGCTTGACCGGCTCGTGCGGTTCAGCATACGGGGCATCCGCCGGCACAACGTGCCGGAGTCGTACACCAACATCTTCCTTATGAAGGCGTGGAACTGCCTGGCCCTTGGCGAGGCGGCCGGTGTTCCCGAGTTGGCGGCCGAGGGGTCGATCATGCTCGACCGCTGGCTGATGGCGACGTGGGAGTCCGGCCTGCGCGAGTACTCCTCGCCGACATACTACGGCGTGAACGTCGAGTGCCTCGCCCTGATCGCCCGCCACGTCGAGGACCCCGCGGCGCGCGCCAAGGCCGAGATCGGCCTGAAGCTGCTCTGGACCGACATCGCGGCCAACTGGTTCGCGCCCTCGCTGCGGCTGGCCGGGCCACACAGCCGGGATTACGACTACGTCACCGGCCACGGCTACCTGGACAATTACCTCAGCCGGCTCGGGTGGATCCCGACGGACGAGCGGCAATCCGGCGACGCCTTCGGATCGCTGTCGCTGTGGGCCCCGCCGGGCAAGCTCACAAGACCGATCCTGTCCAACCTGCCGAGGACGGTTCTGCGCCGCTGGGGCAGCGGCGCCGGCGAGTCAGCCGTGACTTACATTGGCAAGGCTATCGCCGTCGGCTCGGCCGGGGCGTGCTACGGGCCTATGGACAAGGTCCTGACCGTCGACCTTGGCGGCGGACCGATGATGCCGGTGGTCAACTTCGTCATGGACGGGCGCGGCGACCCGTACGGCAAGAACAAGCAGCTCGCCGGCGGCGGGCACGGCAAGGCGTTCCACCTTCGCCCGTTCGTCGCAAGCGTGCAGCGGGGTCCGGAGGTGCTGCTGCTGGCCAGCGCCGACACCGACAACGCCGGACACTTCCGCTACGTGCCCAGACCCACGTGCATGCTCAGCCATCTCGTGCTTCCCGCGAGCGGCGAGTTGTGGATTGCCAACCGACGGGTCAGCCTCGATAAGGGCGGCGATGCGATGGCTGTGTTCCCCGGCCAGCCTGTCTTCCTGAGGTGCGGCAAGGCTGCACTGGCCGTCCGCGTGCCGCTCGCGCTCGACACGGCCGGCAACCCGGCGCCGATGGGCATCTTCGCCGACGGCGGCAAGTACGACGCGATGCGACTGACAATCACCCACTCGCCCGACGCGCCCAGGGGCCGGGGCACGGTGGCGATCTGGGTTCGCGCGGCCGAGGGGATCGACAACGACAAGGACTTCGCCGCTTTCCGGCGTTCGTTCTCCTCTGTCGGAACGGGCACGTTCACCGATGGCCGGGCCGAGGCCGCCGCGCCGGGCAAGAAGACCAAGCTGCGAATTGTCGCCGACGTGCGCAGCGAGAAGCGCATCGCCATCGAGGGCGGCGAGAGCTGCCGCAACGATTGTGTGCTGTCCGTCGACGGCAAGGACCTCGGTCGAAAGCTGCTCGATGACGTCGAGGCGATCCGGCGATACCGCAATCTGCTTGACGGCGGCCGAGCGGGCGGCGTCGAGGCCGTCGAGGCCGGGCAGATCATGGAGGCCGAGAACGCCGCGCTAATCGTCCCGCCGTTCGTCGCGGCCGGCGACGACAGCGCCTCGGGCGGCAGGTTCGTCTGGGCGCCTGGCCCGGCCGGGGGCGTCGGCGCCAGCACCGTCGCCCGCGCGGTGTGGCTCGTCAACGTGCCCGCCGCCGGCCCGTACCGGATCTCCGCCCGCGTGCAGACGCCCACGACGCAGGACGACTCGTTCTTCATCCGCATCCGCCAGCGCAAGGGCGACCTGCTCGCCCGCACGGCTTGGGAGACAGGCGTGCATAAGCAGTGGCAATGGACTCACCTTCCCGACGAAACCGGCAAGGCCCCGGCTCGCCTTCGCCTCGGCGCAGGCCCCGCACTGGTGGAAATCCTCTGCCGGGAAAACGGCGCCCGACTCGATGCTGTGCGCCTGGAACCGATCCCCCGCCGCGGCAAGCGATGATCGACGCCCCCTTTCCCTATTACCTACTACCTATTACCTACTACCTTCTTCTCCCAGTAGGTCTTTGACCATCACGTGCGTCACGTGCCCCTGTCCGTCGATGACGGTCAGGCCGGGCGCGCCCCTGGTTACCCATTGGCCAAGCTCATCGAGCGTCACCGACGCTTTGGTCGCACCGGCCTCGGCGGGCACGCGGCGCACGGCCTGGACGCCGTATGGCTCGCCGCGGCGGCACACGCCGAGATACCGCAGGCCGTCGGGCGACTCTATGTCGATCCGCCGGGCCTTGCGATCCAACTTTATCGTCGTGCGAGAGGCCTTGCTCCAGTCGCGTTTGTCCGGCTCGAAAAAGCGGCACGCCGCCAGGGCCGCGCCGCTTACGGGTGACCAGCGGGCCACCTCGTCGCCCTTGAACGAACACGTGCTCGCCCGCCGTGAGTGCGGCGGCTCGACGAGCGTGAAGAAGCGGTTCAGCCGGTCGTGGCCACGAGTCATTATGTCCTGGCGATCGGTGCTGTGCGGCAGGCCGAAGACGTGGCCCAGCTCGTGGAGGGCGGCACCCATGGTCGTCGCGGCGCAGGCCCAGTACGTGTCGCGCCCGGCGGAGTCGCTGAAGTACTTCGCGCGGTCAACCACCGAGGCATTCATGAACGCCGCCTGAGCCCCTGACAGACAGTCCGGCCAGGTGAACAGGTCCGCACCCCCGAACAGGGCGACGTCCCCGCCGCCAAGGGCCGTGTGAGCCAAGGCCCGGCCGGTGTTGGCGTCAAACCGCGTGAACGCGGGTATCACCAGGTTCTTGGCCGTCCGGCTGGGGTACTGGCGCCGCAACTCCCGCGTGGCCGCCGCGTAGAGCTGCAGGCCGGTCATCTTGCGATATTCCTCGGCCGTCGCGCCGCCGCGAAGCAGATGCACCTTCACGCGCCCGGCGTCGTCGAGCTCGAGGTTGAACGTGCGGCGCCCCAGGCCGATGTCGTTGATCCGCTCGGCTGTGAAGCACTGAAGGAGCTTCATCGCCGTGCGGAGCTTGCCTGACCAGTCCTGCCTGTCATTGGGGTCCGGGGCCTGAAAGGCCGTGGCGCGGGTGCGGTCCGTCCAGTAGAAGACGCGGACGACCAGATCGCTGTCGGCGGGTTTGTAGGTGAGCGTGAGTTTCGTCTCGGCCGGGCCGCAGCGGACGATCAGCCGGTTTTCGCCCGGCACCAGCTCAGCCATCGCCTTGAAGGCCCCGCCGCCGGCCAGGCCGGCCATCCGGCTGGTGCCGCGTTTGGACGATTCGTTGACGACCGTCACGGACGAGGCCGAGCCGTCGCCGGTTCGCCCGACCAGCAGGACCACCGGATACCGCACGCCCTGCCCGTCGCGGAAGTTGGTCACCGCCGGCGCGCCGGCCGCCCGCGCGCCGC
>JAUWQU010000371.1 GCA_030610965.1 Phycisphaerae bacterium | reverse complement strand
TCAGCGCCGAGGAATGCCTGCGGCGGATGAAGGAATCGAAAATCCTCGCCGTCCGCGACCAGAAGTCCGGCCAGGCTGCGCCTGTCATGGGCATCCCAATGGAATATGTCTCGTTCGCCGAGGTCAACGAGGCGTGGAAGGCCGCCGATAAGGACGAGTCACGCGCCGTCGCCGACCGCTGGCACAAGGCCGCCGCAAAGGTCGTCGGCGTGTCGCGCGAGACGCTCGAAACCTCCGCCGCCATGTACCTGGGCATGAAGGCCGTGCTGAAAAAACACGCCGCCAACGCCATCACCGTCAACTGCCTCGGCGGCTTCTACGGAGGGCACATTCATGCCTACCCGTGCCTGGGCTTCCACGAGCTGAACAACGAGGGGCTTATCGGCGCCTGCGAGTGCGACATCCGCTCGACGGCAACAATGGTCGCCCTCACAACCCTCACGCGGGGCCGGCCGGGATATATCTCCGACCCCGTCATCGACACTGCCAAACGCCAGATTATCTACGCTCACTGCGTGGCGGCGAACAAGGTCTTCGGCCCGGCCGGGCCGACCAACCCGTTCGAGATCCTCACACACTCCGAGGACCGCCAAGGCGCTTCCGTCCGCTCGATCCTGCCCGTCGGGTACATGACCACCACGCTGGAAATCCGCCCGCGACAGAAGGAGATCCTCCTGCACCAGGCCAAGGCCGTCGACAACGACCCGGACGACCGCGCCTGTAGAACCAAGCTCTGCGGCGAGCCGGTCGGCGACATCGAGAAGCTCTTCACCATGTGGGACCAGTGGGGCTGGCACCGCGTGACGTGCTATGGCGACGTCAAAAAGCCCGTCTTCGCCCTGGCCGACACCATGGGCTGGAAGGTCGTCGAAGAGGCCTGACCGACAGCCTGGCGCGGCCTGGCCTTGCCGGGCGCGGCCGGCCTTCCGCGGCTGCTCGTCATCCGGCGCGACGGCTACACCGTTCAGGGCGAACGGTAGTCGCCGGTCTGCCACTTCGGATCGCCCGTGACGCCGGTGAAAGCGAACTTGGCGATCATCTTCCCGCCTCGGGAGAATGTGGATACGCCCTTCACCGAGCGCAACGCACCCGAGTACGCCCAATACAGCAAGTGGATCGCCCGGCAACGCGCCCAGGCCGAGCAGTGGGCCCGGGAGCGTCTGGCCCAGGAGGCCAAGGCGATTCTGGACAGCCGGCAGACCGACGCGAAGTGACACGCGCCGATCCTCCCTGCCGGCCCCACGGTCAAGCCGATCAGGCCGTTGCCTCTGGCACAGGTGACGTCTTCTTCAGGGACAGCCGGAGATCACTACTTCTTCCAGATGGACTCCAGTTCGTGGACCTCCATGCTGACCAGCTTCGCCTTGCCGCCGTCGGCGAAGGCCTTGACGGCTGACACGTCGCCGCGCTTGCCGCGCCCGGAGGTTATGTAGACTGCCCCCGCGTTGCCGCAGATCTCGATCATCGGCCGGTCGACTATGACCTGCATGGAGACCTTCCCGTCGACGGGCGCCATGGGAGCGCCGTTGAGTTTCCCGGCGGCGACGTCGTAGACCACGCGGTTGCCGCCGATGTCCAGCCCGACGGCCTTGGCCTGGCCGATGGCGAACTCCGCGCGTATCTCGAAGAGCTCTCCGGAGACCGCGACGCTCTTGGGCGAATCGGGGGTCAGTTCCGCGCCGCTGGCGGAGTGCGTTTTCTTGCGGAGCTTGGCGATCTCCTTGATCGGCTCGGCGAACATCCGAACGCCGTCCGGGGTCTTTCGCAGCGTCAGGCGGTGCGGGAAGGTGAATGCCTGGTTGAACGGCATTGCGGGCATTGCGAGCCTCGCCCAGCCGATCTGAATCCTCCGCCCGTCCGGCGAGTCGCTGAACGTCTGCGAGGCGTAGTACGACCCGTAGTGCAGGCGGTGCTTGCCTTCGTGGGCCGGGGTGAACGCCTTGCCGTCGAACTTGCCGATCGCGTACCGGGCGTCGGCGGCCAGGATTACCCACCGGGTGTTGCCCTCGTCGCCGCTTGTCCCGGCGGAGTCGCTAGACAAAGACGGATCGATGGGCAACTCGAAGATCTCCGGGCACTCGAAGTAGCCCGGCAGGTGGCTCTGAACCTGCCAGTCCTTCAGGTTCTTCGACGTGTAGAAAGCGATACCCCTTCCGTGCTCCTTGCTCTGGTCGAACACTGCCATCACCCAGTGCTTGCCCGGTGCGTACCAGATGATCTTCGGGTCGCGCCCGCCGTGCTTTACGACCGGGTTCTTCGCGTACCAGGTGAACGTGCGCCCGCGGTCGTTGCTGTAGGCGATGGCCTCGCCGGCGCCCGTGTCGGTCAGCGCCGCGATCAGCACCTTCTCCTTGCCGGTCTGGAAGCCGGAAGTGTTCTTCGGATCCATGGCCGCGCTGCCCGAGAAGCACGCGCCTTTGGCCATGGTGCCCGGGAACAGGGCGTTGGGCAGTTGCTCCCAGTGGATCAGGTCGGTGCTGACGGCGTGGCCCCAGGTCATGTTGCCCCATTTCCATCCGACCGGGTTGTGCTGGAAGTACACGTGCCACTCGCCGTCGTAGTAGACCATCCCGTTGGTGTCGTTATTCCAGCCGACCTTCTGGCTGAAGCGCAGTTGAGGCCTCAGCGCCTCGGTGTAGAACTTGTCCTCGCCGGGAATCTCGTCGGCCTGCCGGATCAGCGCGAAGCCGGCCTCGGGGCCGCCGCCGACCGTGACGACCGCGGGCTTGCCCTTGTATGACTCGATGGTGAAATACGCCCAGAAGTCCACGGAATTGGCGTCCGGGGCGAGCTCCGTGCCGTACCGGCGGACAGTCTTGCCCGCGACGGCCAGCTCCAGGTTGCACCGCTTCGCTCCGTTGCGGATGGGGATGATGAGGTACTTCTTCTGGACCGTCATCTCCTTGGTGAAGTTGCCGAGTTTCGGGGCCACCGGAACCTTCGGCTTGGTGTCGGACAGGACGATCTGGTCGACGCTCACGTGACCCCAGCCGCCTTTGACGCTGTCGACGATTCGGAGCCGGGCCTTCCTTCCCTTGTACTTGTCCACATCGAAGAAGGCGGGGGAGAGCTTCTCGTCGTCGGCGCCCGAACAGGCCGCCACTGCCTTTTCGCCGATGAGCAGTTTCATGCACGTGCCCTTGTGGGCGCCGCCGCCGATCAGAAAGACGAGGTACTTGCGATCGATCGTGAACTCCGGCGAAGTCAACGTGCCGGTTGACGGGTCGCCCTTGAGGTAGCTGTTGACCAGGGCCTTGCCCGCAAAACCGCTGACCCGTTGCTGCCTGGGCAGCGTCCCGGTCGCCGGGGCCGTGCCGAAAGCATCGCCCGTGGCCTCCCACTTGCCATAGCTCGAGCCCTCGAAGTCGGCCAGGAGGATGTCCTCGGCCGCACCGGCCACTGAAGGGATCGCGACGGCAAACGCCAGGATGCAAACCATGCTGATCAATCTGCTCATTTTCCGTGCCTTTCCTTTATCGTTCCTCGTGGAAGAACCCAATCCGGGATTATATCGCGCATCCACGCTCCGGCCAGAAATCTGCCAACCGACGCCTCAGAACCAATTGAGCACGTCGGTCGTGATGAAGTCCTCGATGGGGATTCCATCCGCGCCGACCAGGAGGCTGCGGTGTACCTGGAACTCGCCGGAGAAGGCTTCCATGCCCGACAACCGGCCGCGCCGCCGGCTGCTCTTGACCTCGATCGCCACAGCCTTGGCGCCCTTGACCAGGACGAAGTCCACCTCGCGGTCCCCGGCCGACCAGTAATGCACGGACACCTGTATGTCCTTGGCGGCATTGACCAGCCACATGCCCACGGCCGACTCCACAAGCCGCCCCCAGGCGGTGCCGCTGGCGCGGGCTTCCTCAAAGGATAAATCCCATTGGGACGTGATCAGTGCGTTGTTGTGGACCTGGAACTTCGGGCTCGAGCCCCGCCGACGGACCTTCTGCCCGGCGTACTTGGCGAGCCCTTCCAGCAGCCCAGCCGCCTGGAGCAACTCCAGGTAGTGGGCCAGGGTCGTCGTGTTGCCGGCGTCCTGGAGCTGGCCCAGCATCTTGGTGTAGGACAGCACCTGCCCGGAGTACTGACAACCGAGTTCGAACAGCCGGCGGAGCAGGGCGGGCTTGTCGACGCGACGCATCAACAGGATGTCGCGTGAAAGCGTTGTCTCCACAAGCGAATCGAGTATGTACCTGCGCCATCGCTGCGGCTCGTCGATCAACGGGGCGGCACCCGGATAACCGCCGTAGTAGACGTACTGGTCAAGCGACCAGCCGAAGGCCTCGCGCATCTCCGCAAACGACCAGTGCGGTACACGGATGATCTCGAAACGTCCGGCGAGGCTCTCGGAGAGCCCGCTTTGCACCAGCAGCGGGGCCGAGCCGAGCACGACAACCTGGAGGCCCAGCCCCGCGGCGGTGTCGGCGTCCCACAACCGCTTGACCGTCTCCGACCAGCCGGGGATCTTCTGAATCTCATCCAGGACCAGAACCGCGGGCCTGCCCTTCCTGCCCGCCAAATCCCGCCCGGCCTCCCACTGCTGCTCCATCCAGTCGCGGCCCTTCAGCGTAGGCTCGTCCGCCGTCGCGTAATGCCCCCGGCCGGGGATGTCCGCAAGCACCTGGCGAACGAGAGTAGTCTTGCCCGTCTGCCTGGCGCCCGCGAGCACCTGCATGAACCGCCTGGGCTCCCGCAGCCGCTTGAGCAGCTTGTCGTACATTGGTCGCTTGAACATGGCTTTCCCATACCCATAGTCGGCTGAAGTACTCAACGTATTGAGTAAATATACTCAATGCTCTGAGTAATATCAAGAAGAATAGGCGTCGGCCAGGAAACAGGAAATCATCAGTATTCGTCGGTCGAATGCCTGTTGCAGGCCCTTTATGCACCAACCAGACATCTGTCTCCTGCCATCTAACGCCAATTGCCTACTGCTTTCCTCTGCGGCTCTGCTCTGAAAAGAAGGTAGTAGGTAATAGGTAGTAGGGGTTAGGCGACAGCCATCGTCCTC
>JAUWQU010000755.1 GCA_030610965.1 Phycisphaerae bacterium | reverse complement strand
CTGAGAAGTTGGAGATCCACCACACACCGAAGCATGGCAGTTGGCTGAATATGGCGGAGATCGAATTGAGCGTGCTGAGCCGCCAGTGCCTCGATGACTACTTTGAGACACAAGAACAAATGGCCACCCAGATCGCTGATTGGGAACGTCCACGTAACAAGAGCAAAACGGGCATCGACTGGCGATTCACCACCGCCGATGCCCGAATCAGATTGAAAAGACCATACCCATCTGTTTAGGTGGGACGGAGTACTAGTGCAAGGGCGGGAGTATCTACCGGCATATGGCATGGTGCATGGGTGTCTCGCTCATGACTTGCATGGCGTCCGAACCGACGTGGGTGCGTCAGCGCGTATCAGAAGGTCCAGATGCACTCGAAGCGCGTGCGGATGTTCCTCTGATCCTCGACATACCCGGTGATCCGTTCCAGCCACCACAGCGAGGCCCCGAGGGTCATCCACTCGGTAACGCTGTACTTGGCCGACAACACGTGGCCCTTCGAGTTGGTCTGGATGTCGCTGTCGGCGAAGTTTCCGGGCACGGCGTTGGCTTCGAGGTAGATGTAGGAGTACGCGAAGGCCCAGTCGCCCTTCTTCTTGTTCTGTCCGACAGCCAGGCCGGCCGCGAAACCGTTGTTCTGGTTGACGTACTCGGCGTCGGTGTCCTGGTCGCCGCAGTTGTGGGCCCAGTCGAAGTGCGCCTTCCAGGGCAGGTCGAAGGCGCGGAAGGCCAGGATGTTAGTCACATTGAGGACCCTGAAGTCCCTGGCCGCCAGACGCGTGTCGAAGCCGGTGCCGCCAGTGCCGATTACATGGTTGCCGCCGGCAATGTTGTACGATCTGTCGAAGCGGTCGTAATCGTAGTAGGCCGCGGCGCTGGTCCACTTGGCGGTCTCGCAGAGAGCCCAGTCGAAGCCGACCTGGTATCCCGCCATCGTGGCGTTGCCCCGCTCAAAGTCGTTCACATCGTCGCTGTGGTAGCTTCTGAAGCCCTGGTCGGTCGAGAAGAAGCCCGCACCCACGAATGGCGTGAAGTCGCCGCACTTCCGCTCATACCTGGCCCAGATGCCCTCGGGGTTCACGTCGGAATCCCAGACCACATTGGTGCGGACAAACGGATTCTTCATTTTGCCCACGACGGCAGTCAGGCCGGGAGCGAACTTGGGCTTGTACTGGACGTACGCCAGGTCGATCCAGATGGGCTTCTTGCTGAAGTTATCGGGGAAGCTCTGGTTGGTCGAGCGGGGGTCGTTGCTGGAACCTGTCGCCAGGCGGAAGACTCCTTCCATCTGGTTGTCCAGCCAGGTCTTCTTGACTCCGAACCTGACGCGGAAGCGGGCTCGGTTGGTGTTCTTTCTGGACCACCAGGTCCCGTCGTACAGGCCTTCCTCGCCGCCGCCGCTATAGCACTCTTGCTCTATTCGCATGCGAATATCGGCCATGAACTCGAGGTTCTCCAGCCAGGTCGGGCCGACGGGCCTGCGGTTGGCGTCGGCGGCGATCTCCCGGGCGGCCTTGGCCATCTCGGCGTGGAGTTCCTTGTTGACCTTGTCCTCAAGCTGGCCGATGCGGGCCTGCTGGGACTTCATCATCTCGTTCATCTGCTGGATGGTCTTCTGGAGTTCCGCCATAGTCGGCTGTTCTGCCGTGGCGAACGTCGCGCTGAATGTCAGCACGCCGACAAAAAGCAGAGTCTTCCATGGCATCGCAAACTCCTTCTGACTACGCCGAATCGCCCGCCCGGCCCATGAGGCAGGATACGCCGCCTCACTATACCAACAGCGGACTTGATCTGCCAAGCTTCATGGAAGACACCAGGCGTGAGCCGAGCTTCAGCAAGAACATCATCAGCCCCTCGGTCAGCAGGAACTCCCGGCCGTACGTGCATAATCGGCGCGTAAAACGGGCCCACCTCGGGGGGACAATCGGCGCGTAATCTGGACCCACCCCAGCAGCCTCCAGGCTGATCGGGTACCGTCGTGGGCAGCAAGCCCAAGACGGCTCGATGGCCAAGGAGGCAAGGATGCTGACGGTGGAAGATTACGGAGTTATTCGAAGAGCGCATCGCGATGGCATGAGCATTCGGGCCATCGCCAGGAAGTTTCGTCATTCCCGGCGGAAGGTCCGCGATGCCATGGCTGCCCCCGAGCCCCAGCCATACACCCGCACCAAGGAGCGGGATGCGCCCAAGCTGGGGCCGTTCAAGCCGGTTATCGACCAGATCCTGACTGATGACGAGCAAGCCCCGCCCAAGCAGCGGCACGCGGCCAGCGGTGGGCGACGCCGCACAACAGCGGGTGCCGCTGGCCGGGGCCGAAAGGCACGATCAGCCTCTCCCACGGCTTGCGGGTGGAGTAGGAATGCAAACTAAAGTTGACACCCCGATCTGGCCCAAGCTCGATTGACGGCTGGAAGAGCCGGGCATACAATAGAGGCAGATTCAAGGGTAAGCCGCTGGGCAACACGGCACGAGTAAGAGAACCACTATGACTTCCCGCCCGATCGCTAGAACCTGGGGTTCCACGACCGCAGGTGCAATATTCACTGGTTCCGAACGATGGACGCTGACGCTCGGCGAAAACAAGGTCACTCTTAGCTTGAAAAAAGGCAACATCGTCGCGAGCATTCTTGCCCTGAAGTCAGTTCGGTCCAAAGCCGGCGTTTTTTGGTCTACTGTCTGGTTTGCTTTTTCCGATCAGAGAGTCGTCGAAATGGATGGCATTCCTAATGACGACGCCTACGAGAT
>JAUWQU010000624.1 GCA_030610965.1 Phycisphaerae bacterium | reverse complement strand
CGCCATCGTGAACCCCGCCGCCATGACGATGGTCACGCCGCCGAGCTCGCCGAAGTACATCAGCGATTGATAGCTGTAATAGGTCGCGATGTGCGTGATGACTTCGATGAAGGGCGCCTTGACCTCCATGAACTCGTCCATGTTGAGGAACATGTCCGACACGATGCGCAGGGCCATCATGGCCACCAGCAGCATCAGTGCCGACCAGAGGAAGGTTCGTATGACGTATCGGTCGAGCGTTTTCATTCGCGTCGGCTCAGGTTACTTGCGCGCCAGGCGCGCGTAGATTACCAGGTTCGCCACCAGCAGTGCGCCCATCCCCCCCCAGATGCACGCCAATCCAACCATGTCGTCGCTTGCCGGGTTGCGGACTATCTGCTTTCCCATCACCAGCATGAATATGACGGCCGCGGCAGGAACGGCCGATAGGGCAAACGCGCTGATGAACTGCCCGCCTTTGAAGATAAGCCCCAGTGCGGCGCCCATGGCGACCATCAGAAAGCAACTGCCCCCGTAAGCCACGCGGACGTGCAGTTCGGCCTTCAGGTCGCTCTTTTCCTCCGGTATCCTGTCGTTTATGAGAGCATCCACGGCCTTGAGGATCTGCGGGTTGCTCGTGAGGCTATGAGGGTCGTCGGATAGGTCGGACAAGCTGACGCCTTGGGAACGGGCCATCACCTCCACCGGAACGGGTATCTCGCCACGAGCCCACTGCCTGGCCCGGCTGACTCTCCGGCCGGAACCGCCCAGGTATTCGACCATCACGTCCGTTTCGAGCTTGATCGTCACCTGCGGCTGGCGGGTCACCTCCGACCGCGTGATGATCGTCCGCCCGGCTTTCGCGGTGACGATCTCATTGACCTTGCCGCCGCGGCGGATAATGACGGTCACCAGTTTCCCCTCCTGGCCGTCTGGGGAATCCGATTTCAGCACGGCAGCGCCCTCTTTGTCGATCTCGGCCCAGGCCGCCTCGATTTCGAGTTGCTCATCGCCCTGGACGAATCGCTTGTAGCTCTTGCCGGCCTGGATGGCCAGTATGATGTCCTGGGCCAGCATGTCCGAGGTGAGGTCCCGTTTTATGCGGCCCAAGTCCCGCCGGACCTTGGGGTG
Source organism: Phycisphaerae bacterium (assembly GCA_030610965.1). Lineage (GTDB taxonomy): Bacteria > Planctomycetota > Phycisphaerae > SM23-33 > SM23-33 > JAUWQU01. Next base: position 2,239 of record JAUWQU010000624.1, on the reverse strand, counting down.
CCGGCCTGGGTCCTTCAGCGTCGCCAGCAGATCGGTCCAACTGTACCAGGAGGACTTATCCTTGACGGGGTTCTCCATCGGCACGACGAACTCGATCATCTTGCTTGTGCCCAGCGGCGGGCCTATGTCGGTGCCGGCGCCCACGAGCGACGGGTCCGTGGTGCGGATGGACACCTGGTCGTCGCCGTTGGGGTCGCTGATGAAGTTCAGGTACGCCGCGGACGCCGAGGCCATGAACACGCCGCCCGGCTTGGGCTGCTCGCCCGGCTTCGGGGGCTTGGCCGGCTGAACGAAGGAATAGACGATCCCGTGCAGGGCGTTGGCGTCCGCGTCAACATCGTCTGCGTGTATGATGTGCCTTTCGCCCCCACGCCCGTAGTCCACGTAGCCGCGGGTCTTTAGCCGGTGGAAAAATATGTGGCGCATGTTATTCTGCACCAGGCCGGCCAGGCTCGATAGCTTCGGGGCGACCACGTTGATCATCGCCAGGCTCAACACCGTTACGATCACACCCATCGCCAGCGCGGGCCTCAGCAGCGACAGGGTCGATATGCCGCTGGCCTTGGCGGCCAGGAGTTCATTATCCTGGCTGAACCGGCCGTAGACCAACGTGCCGGCGAACAGCGTCGCGATGGGCATGGTCAGCGAGAGCATCACCGGGATGGTGTAGAGGAAGAGCTGGAGCAACTGCTCGCCGGCCAGGCCGAGTTTGCGCAGCGGCTGAATGATAACCAGGACGCTCATCAGCAGCGTGATGGACACCAGCGACAGCAGCGAGACCTTTATCAGGTCCTTCAACAAGTATGTGTGCAGCGTCTTGAGCAACTTGTTACCTCTGGCGCCGCGCCGCCGGCGTGGCGACGGGCTGTGGTGTCTGTCGGCCCTATTCCACCCGCTTGGGCCTCGCCCGTCAAGCTTTACGCGCCGCCAGGGAACCCGGGCCGCATATAATCGTCCAACCCAAAGGAAGCGCAGCCATAGGATTCAAGGGCGGCCGAGTATGCCCGGCCCGCCCGGAAGGAGCGTGAAAATGCGAACGATAATCCTCTCCATTGTCGCCATTGTCGCCGTCGCGTCGGCCGCGGCGCCGGCCCTTGGCCAGACCGGTACAGCCAAGGCCGGCGATAACGTCCTGACAAAGTTCCTGGATTTTGCGGACATTCACCCGGTCGCCCGGGTCGGGCGGCTGACGGTTTTTCCGATATCCATTTCGCGCGACAACGGCCCGATTCGCAACGTGCTGACCATGGGCCAGGCCCTGGGCCGCGGCGTGCTTGTGGTCGAGGAACTCACGCCGCCGACGGTCTCCCATGCCAGATTCATCAACAAGTCGGAGAATCAGTTTGTCTTTCTGATGGCCGGGGAACTGGTGGCGGGGGGGCGGCAGAACCGCACCTTGCGGACCGATGCGCTGCTGGGCCCGCAGTCCTCCACGCAATTGCCGCTCTACTGCGTCGAGAAGGGCCGGTGGTCCGGCGGGGGGAAGTTTTCGGCCTCGCCTGGGGTGGCGCCTCAGTCGATTCGCGAGCAAGCCGCCTCCGGGGCCGGGCAGGCCGCCATCTGGGCCGAGGTCGCCCGGGCCAATAAGCGGATGAAAGTCTCCACGCCGTCGGACGACCTGAACGCCGCGATGACCAGCCCCGTCACGGCTCGCCGGCTGAAAGAACTGCGGGGCAAGATAATCCCGCGCCTGCCTCGCGGGTGCGTCGGCATCGTGGTGGTACACGGCTCGCGGATAGTCGGGGCGGACCTGTTCAACTCGCCCGGCTTGTTCGCCGCGATGCAACAGAAGGTGCTCGACAGCTACCTCAGCCAGTACGGCCTTGGGCCGCGCATTGTCGATGGCGGCCGAAGCGACAGAATCGCGCCCCGGCCGGTCAGTCAGGATCAGGTCCAGCGGTACCTTCGCGGCTGCTACGACGGGCGTTTCGCGGCCGGGCCCTTGCGAGGGGCCGGGAGGGTCTATTACCTTCGCGGCCGGCCGAGCGGCCAGACGCTGGCCTACGGCGAAGGCCACATGGTTCACACCTCGCTGACGAGCCCGCGAATAATCCCCGTCCGCCCCGTGCCGTTGCCGCAGCCGCGGCCACGGCCTGAGCCGCGACCTCTGCCGGCCAGCCGCTGGGAGCGCTCCATCAAATCCTGATCGCGGTACTCCTTGAGGCCCTCGCCGCTTTCGGCACTGCGTCCTCGGCGTCGTGGGCTGCGCCGCTTGCCCCGTTTGGGGCGGCGGTCGTCG
>JAUWQU010000731.1 GCA_030610965.1 Phycisphaerae bacterium | reverse complement strand
TGACTTTGTGGTGGTCGGGGCACATCAGCAGCAGATTCTCGAACGCGTGGCGTTGCTTGTCCGTCTGCCGTGCGTCATACCGCGGCCCCTTGGGGCTGGCCGCCTTGATATGACATATGACCCCCGTAACGACACCGGTGTCCTCGTCCACGAGCGTCCGCTTGCACTGACGGTGAGCGCAGCGATTGCCCGAAACGGCGAAGAGCCGTTTGACCGTGGCAACGCTCGGACCTTTTGTCCGCGCCATGCGTTCATCTCCCCAAACCGGCCGGACCTTTGCCGGCCGACCGGCCGTCAATTCCCCATCATGTAGTCCCGTACCCGCCTGGGGTGCAGGCACAGTGACCGGCGTCTCCCGGCGACTCCCGGCAAGAAACCGTGCCATGATAGTACCCGCTATCCGTCGCTGGGACAAGGGCTAAGCAAACCGCATAGGCCTGCCGCGGCGCGGGGGCACGGACGGTCCGCCGGCAGCGGCGCTGCCCGCTTGCCCGCTTGCTCCGGCGGCGCTGAGCGCTGGTTCCGTGGACCTTCATCGCCTCGCCTGAACATCCATTTCGCGCCGGGCCGGACTTTGTGGGAAACAGAGCGGTGGTGTCGGCGTCTAAGCTCTTTAGAATGCGACACAAACGCCGCAGAAACCCAGGCAAAGCGGCGCCAAGAAACGGACCGATAGAGACAGGTAATGATCCGCCTTCGGGGACAGCTTCTCGCCGCATGTCATCGCGTTGCGGCGACGCCACCTGCAAGCCCAGCCGGGTTACGTACCTGACCGGCTTGTACGAGCGGATGCACGGCGTGGGGTTCTCCTCGCGTCACAAGCTCACCGAGCAGCAGTGGCGCCAGACGTACCCCGCCCTGATGCGAAAGGCCGGCCCACGAGGCAGATCAGCGAATCACGGCCTATGCCTTCTTGTCTTTTGCCGCGAGATACTGCAGGCGGCGGGAGACCTCGCCGCCGGTTGCCTTTACGCTGCTTGAGGTGATGTTGAACTCATAGCCCGGCTTGCCGTCCCGAAGCAGCACGATCGTGTTGAGAGTCAGCAGCGCCTCGAGCGTGTGCTCGGCGGTGGCCAGCACGTCCATGAGCACCTCCTGGGGATCGGCGGCCCCTATCAGGGCCAGGAACTCGGCCGCGCGGACGCGTACGAGCGGCTCGTCATCGTCGGCCGCGATCCGCTTGGCCTTGGCGACGAACCGGTCGGCCTCCTTGCCGAAACAACTGCATACGATCAGCGACCAGTATCGCTGCCACGGATCCTTCGAGCCAAGGGCCTCGGCAATCCCGCCCGAGGCGTCGGCCAGCGGCACCAGGGCCAGGTCGGCGGTATCGACGAGCCTTGCGATCCGGCCCTTCTGCTGCCGGCCGAACTTGACGGGATTGTCGAATGCCTTCTTGGCCAGCTCGCTCTCGGGGAAGAAGCTCAGATCGGGCATGCCCTTTACCCGAGCGGTAAGCCGGCCGCGCATCTCGGCCAGCACCTTCGCGTTGGCCGGGACGGCGGCAATGTTGTTTACCTCGTAGGGGTCTTTCTCGATATCGTAAAGGGCTTCCGGGGCCCTGGGCTCGAAGAACAGGGCCGCCTGCTTGCTGAGCTTGCCCGCCTTGTACAACTGCCACCACTGCTGGTACGCCTTCATCTTGTAGCGATAGTTGTTCCAGAGCCCGTCGAAGTTGAACGGCTGGTAGCTGCGCATGTACTTGTACTTTCCCTTGCGAAGGGTCCGTACGAAGTCGTACCTCTCATCCATGCGGTCGGCCGTTCCGAACGCCTCATCCCTGCGGTTAAGTTCCTCGATGGTTATGCCCGGGCCCATGAACGCCCTGCCGTCCATCTGCTCGGGCGCCTCGATCCCCGCCAGGGCCAGGATCGTCGGGGCGAAATCGACGAAGCTCACGAAGCCGTCAACTCGCGTGTCGCACTTGAGGTCCACGAGATGCTTGTACTTCTGGGGGATCCGCACCACCAGCGGCACGTGCAGGCCGGTCTCGTAGAGGTATCCCTTGCTGCCTGGCAGGACTCCGCCATTGTCGCCGAAGTAGAAGACGAAGGTCTCCTCCAGCAGCCCGTCCTCTTCCAACCTGTCCACCACCGCGCCTATCTGCGCGTCCATCTTCGTCTGGAGCTCGTTGTAGGCCTTGTTCGCCTGGCGGAACAGCGGCGTGTCGGGGTGGCATGGCGCGACGAAAATGTCCTCGTCGGCCCCGCCGGTATTGGCCTTCTGAAGGACGCTTTCATGTGTGACGGTGAACGTCTGCTTGTGGAAGAAAGGCTGGCCGGGCTTTCGGCCGCGCCAGTCCTTCCTGGAATCCCAGGTCGCGCCGCTGTAACTGAAGTTGTAGTCGGTCTTGACCTTGTTGGACGTGTAGTAGCCCGCCTTGTGCATCAGGGCGGGAATCGGATCCAGGCCATCCGGCAGCGGGACCGGCTTGTACTTCCTGTGGTATTGCGTGCCGATCCTCGAGCCGTAACACCCGGTGGCCAGGACGGACCGCGCAGCCGAGCATACGGGACAGTTGGAGAAGGCGTGAGTGAAGATCACGCCCTTGCGGGCCATCGCGGCGATCCGGGGAGTTTCGGCGCCGTTTTCGTCGAAGAGCTTGAGGTAGTGCTTGGAGTTGTCCTCCGACATCAGCCAGACCACGTTGGGGCGCTCGCCCTTCGAGGCCGACAGCTTATCGGCAAGAGCACCGGCCGTCATGGCCGCCGCGGCGCCGCCACATGTATTCCTCAGAAACTCTCTTCTGGACATCATGGCTGCTCTCCCGTGTCGCTCCGGCGAATGATGGCACCCGTCGGGCAAGAATCGCTTCCCGTCGGCCGAAGTATACGCCGCCATGGGG
>JAUWQU010000722.1 GCA_030610965.1 Phycisphaerae bacterium | reverse complement strand
TTGGCGCGATTCGGAGCGGTTTTGGCGCGGTTCGGCGCGGTTTTGGAGCGGCTGGTGGACTGTGTAGTGCATATTTGAAGGGTGTTTGCGCGGTTTTGGATATCCCAGGAGCTTCGGGCGGAGTATCTGACGGGCGGCCGGGGCCGGCCTGGAGTGTGGCTCAAGTACGACGAACGCGTCCAGAAGCGTATCGCCGGCGTCCCGGCCAGGCGGAGGAAGCGGTAGTTGCGGTGGTAAACGTTTGCCGATCAAACAGCGTCATGGGGCACTTTGTGCAGGCCGGCGGCTCGGTCAATGTTAACCAAGTGCAGATGTGGCTTAAACAGACAAAACCCGAGGGCCCCGCCAGACGGGGCGACCTCGGGTTCCATCCGACCTCCTATGGGAAGAACTAGCCTTCCTCGGGGCAGGCGCCAGGCCCGAACGGCCCGAACGGCCCGTCGCCGTCTTCGCCGTCGCCGTTGGGACCGTTGGGACCGTCACCTTCGGGATCCTCGCAATCGCCAACACGATCACGGGTCTGCTCGCGGTCTGCCATGGGGCTTGCCTGGGCGCCGAGCGATCCCTGCTCGCAGTTCGGGCCGTTCGGGCCGTTCGGGCCATCGCAATCCGGGCATCCCGGGCAGTCCTCAGGGCAATTGGGGCCTACGGGCCCGTCGGGGCATTCGCGGTCCCGGTCCCTGATCTGGTCGCCCTCGCCCTGTTCGTTGTCTATGCCGTCCCGATCCCGAGTCCGATCCTGATTCTGATCGCCGGCCAGGGCGACTACCGAACTGGCAAGTAGCAATGCCAACATTACAATCATCGTGGTTCTCATAGCAAACTCCTTGTTAGCTTGTCCCCATGCACTGGACAGATTCCGGCTTGGAATAAGGTGGAATTGCCGCCATGGGTAACGATTCTGCTGCTGTTGCAGAGGGAATCCAGAGCAACAACCGCACCTCCGGCAACGGAACACCCGTCGCCTACCTTCTCCTACATTGTAACAGCCCCCGCTCAGATTACAATCAGGGGAAACCCCCATACTGTGCATCCTTGTGGCTTATTGCGGACCGACACCCGCGGCGATCGCCAGTCGGACGAGCTCGGCGAGGCTCACGATTTGCATCTTGTCCATGACGCGAGCCCGATGGTTCTCCACGGTCTTGATGCTGATGCCAAGCTCTCCGGCGATCTGCTTGTTGAGCATGCCGGTAATGACCAGTTCCAGCACCTCGCGTTCGCGGGGCGTCAGCGAATCCAAGCGGTTCCGGATCTTCCGCAGATACTTCGCGTCCTCGTGGGAGCGATCCTCCCGGGCCAGCGCCCGGTGGATGCGGTCGAGCAACTCGGAACCCTCGAACGGCTTCTCGATAAAGTCGAATACGCCGGTCTTCATCGCCCGGACGGCCAGCGGGATATTGCCAAATGCGGTGACCATGATCACGGGAATAGTGATGCCCTCGGACCGCAGGTGTTCCTGTAACTCCAGGCCGCTCATGCCGGGCATGCGCACGTCCAACAGGAGGCAGCCGCGCATAGTTGGCTGGTAGTAGTCCAGGAACGCCTGGGCCGAATCGAAGCCCTTGGCCTCGTGGCCAGCCGAGGTGACCAGGAATTTCAGACCTCGCCGCATGGCATCGTCGTCGTCCACAATGAACACCGTCACGCCCGGAAAGTCTGCGGCGTTATGTTCAACGGGCTGTCGCATTATCGTCTCCATTTGCAGCCGGTATGGTGAAATGGACGGTCAGTCCGCGTGATGCGTTGGCGGTAGCCCACAGAAGGCCCCGGTGGGCCTCGATGATCGACCGACTGATGGACAGTCCCATTCCGAGCCCGGCTTCCTTGGTGCTGAAAAAGGCATCAAAGATCTTCGAAACTGTTTCGGGCGGGCAGCCGGGCCCCGAATCCGACACTGTCACTTCGATCATATCATCGCCGGCCGGCGCCGCCGCAACCACAAGCCGCCGGGCATCCGCGTCGACCTGTCGCATCGCCTCGATGGCATTGCGGATAAGGTTCAGCAACACTTGTTGGGCCTGAATACCGTCGACCAGCACGGGCGAGAGTGTCTCTGACACGTCCAGACTGAAGTTGATTTGTTCCTGACGGATGTCCATCGCCATCAGGTCGACCACCTCATCGATCAGTTGTCTGAGGTCATGAGATGATCGCTGCGGTTCACCGGTAGCTACGAACGACCGCAACCGACGGATAATCCGCCCGGCGCGCATGGCCTGGTTCGATACTTCCGTCAGGGCCGCATGCAGAGCTTCTCGTGGAGCCTCGTCGGCTTCGATTAGCCGGATACTTCCCTCGGCAAAGCTCGTGATGGCCCCGAGAGGCTGATTGAGTTCGTGGGCCAGGCTGGCGGCCATCTCGCCCATCGTGCTGACCCGGCCCACGTGGGCCAGTTCCGCCTGACGCTGACGGGCTCGCTCCTCCGCCCGCTGGCGTTCGGACATCTCACGCTGCAACTGTTCGTTGGCGATCTCGAGATCGGCGGTGCGATCGCGCACCCGCTCGGTCAGTTGGTCGCGTGCTTCGCGGAGCATGCGTTCAGCCTGGGCCCTCCGGGCAATCTGGCGTTTCAGAGACCACATCCCCCAGGACATTCCGGTTACCAAGCCCACGCACAGTAACATCAGCAATGCCATCCCCACCCCCCAGAATCCGGCGCCATATCGAGCCAGCCTCAAGGACACGCGGCCTGGCGGGTCCAGCGTCGCGACAGCGGTAAGTTGTTCGTCGACGCGTGCCGCGGCCGGCAGCGAAGCAATCACGTTGCCAGCCGGATCAATCAGGCCCGCACGATATTTTTGGAGGATTTCCTCGTGCAGCATGTGCCTCAGCATGCGCTCGCACGAGTAGACGCCGACGATGGACCCCCGAAAACGCTCGCCATC
>JAUWQU010000623.1 GCA_030610965.1 Phycisphaerae bacterium | reverse complement strand
CAAGCGGCCGGCGGGTCCGTCCGCACGGACCCCAAGGACCCCAAGGGCGTGAAGACGGCTGAGCGGTTCTTCGAGGTCGAGATCGAGCCGGCGCGCTTCAACGACCCCGACGACCCAAATAACGTCTGGAATGGCAAGATTCCGCTGCTTGTCGAGCAACGGGTGGTGATTCGCGTTGAGATGCCGCCCAAGCCCTTGGCTCAGCAATGGTATCGCGAGATCCTCCAATTGGTGCAGCGGAGGTTCAAGATCTGACGTGAGCGGCATTCCCTCGACAACATGGCGGATGCTGGCAAGCAGGCCCCGTGGCACGGAACTGCCCAAGGGCCTTGACGCCGTGTGGGACGCCGCATCGGGCATAGTCCGCAAGCTCGCTCCGCGCCGCCGGCGTTTCATGGCGATGGCGGCCAAGGTGCTGGCCCACGAGAAGGACTATAGCGACCTGACCGACGCCAGGCTCCGCGAGGAGGCCCAGCGGTTCCGGGAGGTCTTTCTCCGCGGGCGCGACACGCGAGACGTCCTCTACCGGGCATTCGCGATGGTCCGCGAAGTCGCGTGGCGAAAGCTCGGCGAGAAGCACTATCTGGTGCAGGTGGCCGGGGCGCTGGCCCTGGACGCCGGATGCGTCGCGGAGATGGCCACCGGCGAGGGCAAGACCCTCACGGCCACGCTGCCGGCCACGATCAACGGCTGGCGCGGGCGGGGCTGTCACGTCATAACCGTCAACGACTACCTCGCCAAGCGCGACGCCGAGTGGATGTCGCAGATTTACGGCTTCTGCGGCCTGCGCGCGGCCCACATCGAGGGGAAGATGCCCCCGCCCGACCGCCGCAGCGCGTACCAGGCGGACATAACGTACTGCACGAACAAGGAGGTCTGCGCCGACTTCCTGCGCGACCGGCTGTCGCTCGGCTCGCTTCGTGGCTTGCCGATGGCGCTGCTGACGAAGATAGCCCAGGGCGCCGGCGCCGGCACGGACCGGCTGGTGATGCGTGGCCTGCAATACGCGATCATCGACGAGGCCGACAGCGTGCTCATCGACGAGGCCGTAACGCCTCTTATCATCTCCGGCGAGGCCCCCAACGAAGAGCAGGTCGAGGCCTTCACGCAGGCGGCGGACATCGCAGAGCAATTCGCCCCCGAAAGCGACTACCGCATCAACCAGCGATACCGCGAGGTGGACTTGACGACCGCGGGCGTCAGGAAGCTCGACCAGCTCGCCGAGGGCCTCGGGGGCCTGTGGGCGGGCCGACGGCGGCGAGAGGAACTGCTGGTCCAGGCCCTGACCGCCCGCGAGCTGTTCGTGCTGGACAAGCAGTACATCATCGACGACGGCAAGGTGGTGATCGGCGACGAGTTTACCGGGCGACTCATGCCGGACCGCACTTGGCGCGACGGGCTGCACCAGGCAATCGAGGCCAAGGAAGGCGTCGAGGTCAACCCGCCGAAAGACACCTACGCCCGCATCAGCTTCCAGCGCTTTTTCAGACTCTACAAGAAACTCTCCGGCATGACAGGCACCGGGGCCGAGGCCTGGCGCGAGTTCTGGCAGATATACCACCTGCCGGTGGTGCTCATACCAACCAATCGCCCGTGCATACGCAAGCACCTCGCCGACCGCGTATTCGCCACGCGGCAGGGCAAGTGGGCCGCCGTCGTCGAGGAAATCAAACGCCTGCACAAGACGGGCAGGCCCGTGCTGGTCGGCACGCGGAGCGTTCAGGCCAGCGAGCACCTCAGCCAACTCCTGGAGGCCCAGGAGTTCGACCATCAGGTCCTCAACGCCGTCCGCCACGCCGAGGAAGCACAGATCGTAGCCGGCGCGGGCCAGCCGGGGCGCATAACCGTCGCAACGAACATGGCCGGGCGAGGCACGGACATAAAGCTCGGCCGCGGCGTGGTCGACCTAGGCGGCCTGGCCGTCATCGGCACCGAGCGTCACGACTCCGGGCGAATTGACCGCCAGCTCTACGGGCGGGCCGCAAGACAAGGCGACCCCGGCACGGCCCAGGCGCTCGTGAGCGTCGAAGACGAGCTGCTTCCCCGCTACAGCCCCCACGCGGCACGGACGCTGGCGAAGCGTTACGGCAAGACCGAACGGGAGGTCTCCTCGCACCTGGTGCGTCGGGTATTCACCTCCGCCCAGATAAAGGCCGAGAAGCTCGCCCTGCGTCAGCGAAAAGGCGTCCTCCGCACCGACGACTGGCTGGATGAATACCTCGGCTTCGCCGGCAGCGAAAGCTGATTGAGATTCAACGCAGAGGCCGCCAAGAGCGCGGAGAAAGGAGAAAAGGCCGGAGGTGGCTTACATTGATTGAAGGATTACATGGACAGAAGCTTCTTATCTTTGCTCATATCCATGTAATCCCCATCTGATGTTTCTTCTTTTCTTCCCCTTTGCCTACTCCGCGATCTCCGCGCTCTCGGCGATAAGATGCTGTTTGGCGCTCACGGCGTCAAGGTTACGCCGGACAGGTCCAACGCGCACTCGACGCGGTTTCTTCCGGCTCGCTTGGCTCGGTACATGGCCGCGTCTGCAATCTGCACCAGCGTTTCCTGGGTCGCGCCGGGGATCTCGGCGGTACTGGCAACGCCGAAACTCGCAGTCACGGTTATCTTCCCGGACGAGCATTCGAACGGACGATCGGCGATGGCCCCGCGAAGGCGTTCGGCCAGCCTGTACGCGCCGTCGGCATTGCAGTCGGTCAGAACGGCCAGGAACTCCTCGCCGCCGTACCGGCCGACGCACTCGTACGAGCGCATCTCTCTGGCCATTCGCCTGGCGATCTCGGTCAGCACGATGTCGCCGACCTGATGGCCGAAGGTGTCGTTGACTCTCTTGAAATGGTCCACGTCCGCGAGCACCACGCCGACGGCCTCGCCTGCCCGCGGGCGCCTGGCGAATTCGCGGCGAAGCAGCTCCATGATGCTCGCGCGGTTCGGCAGGCCCGTGAGGTAATCGTGCGAGGCCTGCTTTCGAAGGGCCTCCATCGCCATGAGCGACTCGGCCTGGAGATTCAGGATCCGCTCCCCGGCCAGGATTCGCACGCGGAGCTCGTCGGGGTCGAACGGCTTGGTTACGTAGTCGTCGGCGCCAGCGCTTATGCCGTTGATCAGGTCCTTCTTCTGGTCTTTGCCGGTCAGCAGAATAACATAGGGGCGGATGTCCTGCTTGAGCTCCCGCACCCGGCGGCAGACGTCTATGCCGTCCATGCCGGGCATCATCCAGTCCAGGATAACCATCGACGGCGCGTCCTCGCGCTGAAGCGCATCCCATGCCTCCACCCCGTCCGCGGCCACCTCGACCTCGTGCCCCCACTTTCGCAGGAGGCTTTCAAGAATGCGACAGT
>JAUWQU010000566.1 GCA_030610965.1 Phycisphaerae bacterium | reverse complement strand
CCCGCATACTTCGCGAGGAGCCCGGGCAGGTCCTCGGCCTTGTCAAGCGGATACGCGTAGAAGCGGCCGGGGTCGAAGAAGGCCCGCCCCCACATATGGTTGCTGCCGTGCGTGGCGCGGAAGACATTCCCGACCGACGCGGTCGTGCATGTCCCGTCCTGCCGCAAGAACGGCCTGTTCACTCTCTCGAAGAGACAGTTCTGCGCAAGCAGGTTCGTGCCCCCGTTAAGCAGGTGCCCGTACGCGCCGACGTTCTGATAGCGGTTGTTGTAGAAGTGCGCGCGCAGCACCTGGCCCGCCGCGGGGACGCGGCAGGCCGTGTTCCGGAACCATGTGTGGTGCAGCGTGATCTGGGCGGTGGTCTTGGTGTCCCACCCGCAGCCGAACGTCTTGTTGTGATCGCTGAAGACGCACCACGAGACCGTCAGGTACGTCGTGCCCGCGCGTGAGTCCAGGCACCCGTCTCCGTGGCGGGAGAAGTGGCAGTGGTCAACCCACACGTGGTGGGCGCCGTCCATCTGGAGGCCATCGAAGTCATTCCTCACCCCGCCCCAGTCCCCCGCCAGAAAGGAGTCGCGAATCGTCAGGTTGCGCAGGATGACGTTGTGAACGCCCGGGCCCAGGAAGAAGCCGCCGTTCACGATGTGGCCGCTCTTTCCGACGCCGATGATCGTCTTGTTGGAGGCTATGTGGATCTCCTTCGTCGTCAGATGCTCATAGCGCGTCTTGGGGTTCTGCTTCTCCGTGACCTCGATCTCTCCCTTCACGCGGATGATGTACGGCTCCTTCATCTGCGCATACTTCTTGAGATCGGCCTCGGTCGTGACCGTCACCACCTTGCCCCCGGCGCCGCCGGTGGTGCCGTTGACGCCCATCGCGTTCACCGAGGCGAATCCGTCGGGCCGGTCGGACCATTGCCGGGCGGCTTCCTTCCCCGTGGCCGCTGCGGCACGCCCCGCCTCTGAAGGCGCGAGAGGCCCCAGTAGACTCGGAGACCCTTCCCACTTTCGCTCCGCCGTGCGCCATCGCACAAAGAACGGCAGCATCTTGCGTCCCTTCAGCGGCTTGGCGGGCTCGAAATCGATCTTCATGCGGACCTCGTGGTCCCACCGGTCGGTGGGCCGATCGCGAATCGTGTAGTCGCTGATCGTCATCCGGGTGCCGCCGGGCAGCAGATACGGCTGGTTCCTGTGCCCCGCGGGCAGCTTCTTCGCGCCGTACGGCGCCAGGGCTGCGACGATCTTGTCCATCTTCGCGGGGAGATCCCTCCGCGCGGATTGCGGCAGCTCGGGGTAGAGCGCTGTCATGCTCTTGACCCACTCAAGCTGCGGCCTGCCCATATGCAGCCGGATGAACGGGCTGGCCGATTTCACCGCGTAGTAGTTCGTCTCGTACGCCCGGTGGTTCCAGACCTTCAGGCCCGGCCGGTCAACCGGCTTCTTCTCAACAGCATCCTCCCATTTCATCTTGCGCCAGTCGCGTACGGCGCGCCGGTTCATGAACACCGCGGGGTTCTTCCCGCTGCCCGGGAACGGCTCCGTCCCCTCGGGCAGCAACTGGTCTTTCAGCACCATCGCCTCCCAGCTCCAGGGGTCGGCCAACTCCAGCAGCCCGGCAAGGAGCGGGAACCCCTCGATCAGCGCGATTACGTCCGCCCCGACCTTGGGGTAGTTCACGCGCAGGGACCAGGGCTTGCCCACGAACTTCACGCCCTTGCAGTGCAGGCGCAGTTCGGCGATCCCCGCCCACGTGGTCGATCCGGTGACTTCCGAGAGCGCCCGCAGGCGGAAGTAGCGGCCCTTCACCGGCGCTGCGAACTTCACCACGTTCTCCCTCTGCTTCTTGGTGAACGTGCCCTTGGCGACGGGCTTTCCGACGGCCCTGGCCAGCGGCAGAAGCACTGCGTCCTTCTCGCCGAAGTAGGCCTCGTAGTCCTTGATGGTGCCGTTGTCGGTGCCGTCGGTCCTCGGGAGATAGCTGAAACCGGTGATCTCGTAGACCGCGCCCAGGTCCACGACGATCTCGTGGGGCAGATCGGTCATGGGGACGCGCCAGCGGCTAAGCCAGATGGAGCCGGGATTGCCGTCCATCGCCCTGAAGGCCTCGTTCCCGGGATGTTCGCTGTCCGCGCGGATTTTGACGTGGACGAGCCGGTCCTCACCTGACGCCGACGCACACGCCAGCATGAAGGCGATCGCTGCGAAACTTGCACTGACTACGTTCTTCGGAATTCTCATTCTTGTCTCCTTGGTTGCTTATTTCTTCCCAATCGGTACATCAAAGTGGTTCTCCACCTCGAAGGCCTTCATGTCGTACTGCCCCATCACGTCCCAGGAATCCAGGTGGCTCATCGATGACACCCAGGCTTCCATGCCCCGCCCGCCGCGCGCGCTCTGCTCGGCGTCGATCTTGCCTTGCGCGATCATCGTGTCGTAGACGAGTTGCCACTGATACCAGGCCGTGCTCCCCGGCGACTTGGGATGCATGATCCTGTCATCGTATGCACCGCCCCACTTGGTGTGCTTCGGGCCGTACCAACGGCCCTTCGCCTTGGTGAGGGATGCGCAGTCGGGCCGCGAGCGGATGCCCTGGTCATGCATCGCGGCCAGCCGGACGTTGCGCGCGTCGAGCGCACGCTTCGCCGCGTCCACCCGCGCCTGCAGGTACTGGTCCGGCGTGTACTTCACGGGGGCCGTGTAGTTCTTCAGCAAGCCCTTGCGCCCGCCCCGCTTGTGCTCCAGCAGCGCCCGGCGCACCTGCACAAGCGCATTGCCACGCGAATTCTGGACGAAACTTTGTGAGAATCCCGGATGCGAGCCGCCCGCCTTGATGGCGTCGGCCCACTTCTTGAGATGCCCGACTGCCGCCTGGTTATGGATCAGGCTCCGGCCCCCCACGTACTTGCCGGACTTCTTGATCATCTCCGGCGTGGTCGGGTACCACCCGTACATCTTCCACTGGATCACGTAGCCCCAGTTGGAGCCGTCCGGCACCCAGGCGTCCGCAAAACCGGGGCGGTACCAGAAATACGGATTGCCCGCTTTCAGATGGCTCTTCCGCAGCAACTCCCACGCCTCGAGTTGCCAGGGCTCCAGATCCTTCTGCCGGACGTGCTCGTGCCAGGCGTAGGCCTTCTTGAGCAGGTCAATATGCGCCTCGTTGCCGTCCATCAGGTAGAGCCAGATCAGCAGCGGGCCCACCGAACGGGTCAACGTCTTCGAATACGGCAGCTCGACCTCGTACCACCGCGCCCGGACCGGCCTGCCGTTGTCGTCGTATTGCTCCGCCCAGCCGACTACCTTGCCCTCGCCCAGGTTTGATTTGGCGATGAACGGCCCCAGCTTGTGCAGGTTGGCGATGTACTTCTTGTCCTTGGTCATGTGGTACATCGTCACCATCATCGTGAACGGCGACATCGTCGCGCTGTCGTTGTGCGACATGCCGTGGATCATCCCGCTGCTGCCCGCCCGGGCGCCGTCGAAGCACCACTGGTCCGGCCAGCCGACGCTGCTGCGCTGCACCGGCAGCAACACATCCGCGCACCGCTTCGCCGACTCGAAGTACTTCTTGTCTCCCGATACCTTGTAGGCGTACAGGACCGTCATGAAGGGGACCGACTGGAACCCGTCCTGGATGCGGCAGACGTTGCCGCGCCAG
>JAUWQU010000452.1 GCA_030610965.1 Phycisphaerae bacterium | reverse complement strand
CCGGCGGCCGCCAGCACCCCGGCGGGCCTTTATTTTTCGAGACGAGAGATCCAGGTGGCTGAGCTGTTTTGCCGTGGCGTGTGGGCCATCAGGCCGCAGACGGGATGTTCAAGTCACTTGTCCTTCTCTTAGCTATCAGAGAACGGCTCACGGGGATTTGCCGTTACCGACTGGTCTTGGTTGTCCCACTCCGGCAAACCCGTAACCGCAGGCTTCACGTGGCCGCCCGCGTGGGTGAGTGCTTGTTGTGGGTCGAGGTCCGGCCACTTCCGCCTGCGGCGGATCATTGCCAAGCTGCCCAGGGCCAACACCACTACCGTGGCCGGCTCAGGGGCGCCCGGGGACGCCGCCCCAGCCCCGAAGGCGCCAATCAACGTCTGGAGGTCGTCCCAGTCCACCGTGCCGTTGCGGTTGAAGTCGCCGTCTTCGCCAATGGCGGTGGAACTTCCGAAGTTCTGTTTCAGGATGATGTAGTCTGCCGCGTCAACCACACCATCGCCATTGGCGTCTCCCGGCGTCAACGCCTCGGGCGCGTAATAGTTCCTCAGCACGGCCTCGGCCGGCTTGTCCTGGATCGGGTACCAGTTGGGCACCTCCCACGTGGGATGAGGGTCCACTTCCCAATTCCACCAGTACAGGCCTTCCAGCCATGGCTCTTTGCCCCATAGTTGCGAAAGGAGGGCCTCATAGCAGTCCGCCTGCTCCTGTTGATCCACGTTCGCGGAGCTCTTGTCCGCACCGCTCCAAGGAGCCTTGTTGGTCCCGTCCCAACTGCGGTAACCGACTTCAGTGAACAGGATGGGCTTCTGATCCTCCGAGGGCAGCGAATTGCGCCAGTTCCCGATCATGGCCGCACGGTCCTGCCAGGCGGCTTGAAGTTCCCCCAAGCTCGGAGCCGTCTTGCTGGTGAGCGGGTAGTAGGCGTCAAGGCCGATGAAGTCGAGGGCGTCCCACCAGCCGATGTTCGCGCTCGTCGCGGCGCTGGACCCGCCGTGAAGGGCGGCGTAGACGAGTGGGCCGGTGTATCGCGACCGCACGTCGGTCACGACCGTACGCCAACGGGCTTCCTCGCTCGCAGTATTGACCAGTTCCGTGCCGACCACGAGCATCTCGGCGGAGGTTTCGCTGGCGATGTCCGCCCAATGATCCATGAACGCCCCGTAGCCGCCTGGCCCGGTAAACCACGCCTCATCCCCAACGATATTTCCACGCCAGTGAGTGGGATCGTTCCGCAGGTCCACCATGGGCTTAAGAACCACCGCCATACCCCGTTCGTGGATCGCCGCGACCACCGTCCGGACGGAATCATCGCTGGCGCTGTAGTGAGTGAAGTCGGCTTGGATCACGTCGGAGTTGATGTCGTCCTGGAACCACCAGACGTTCACCGAGATGGAGTCTGCGCCCAACGCCTTCAGGTTGTCCAGCGAGGCCGCGAGCTGGTCGACGTTGACGTCCTGGCTCCACAGCGTAAGGTTGACGCCCTTCTGCAACTGCCCCGCCCAACAAGGAGCGCAGAGAAGGCAAATCAGCAACGTCCACTTGCCGTACATCACCGCCGTCTTTTCCTGGCTCATGACAAGTGCTCGTGAACTCTCAGACCGCGTTCATCCAGAGATCAGTCCGGCCGGTTGCTGTGCCGGTCCGGCGACACACCTCTTATCCTTCGCCTTAAGACCGCCAACCCGCCCAGGGCCAGCAGCGACAGCGTGGCGGGTTCGGGAATCGTGCCGGCGCCTGCACTGGTATCGCCGAAATGGTCCTGAAGAATCTGCAGGTCATCCCGGTCCGCGTCGCCGTCGCCGTCGAAGTCGCCGTCGGCCAACGTGGCTCCCGCGCCCTGGCCTATGTGGGTCTTCAGGGCGATGTAGTCGGCCGCGTTGACCACGCCGTTGC
Organism: Phycisphaerae bacterium; assembly: GCA_030610965.1. Classification (GTDB taxonomy): domain Bacteria; phylum Planctomycetota; class Phycisphaerae; order SM23-33; family SM23-33; genus JAUWQU01. The sequence continues at coordinate 2,524 of JAUWQU010000452.1, read as the reverse complement.
CGTCGGCATCGCCCGGCGTCGGCAGCGTGCGACTGAACTGCCCCTGGGCACGGAATGTGCCCGTTCCCGTGCCCCGGGCTGTGACTCCGGCCTCGTAGGTGAACTCGCCGTCGAGTTCCATGGGCAGGTCCACCGTTACCTCATACGTGCCCACCCCGTCGTTGATATCGGGCGCCGAGATCGTCAACGTTCCGGTCCCCTGGCCGGCTGCCGGGATGGGGGTATCGGCCAGGTTGAGCGTGGTCTTCGGAACAGCCGACCCGAGGACGAAGCCGTGGCCCTCGACTGTTATCGTGCCGTGGCTGATGGTCGCCACATGCTCCTCGGCCTGGAATTGCCCCTCAGTGACCGCGGCGGGTGGCAGGGGGGTGTCAATCGTCCCGCCCATGTCTCGGCCGTCGGCGGTGAGCGTGCCGAGGAAGCCGTAATCCAGCGTGAAATCCAGCGGCGAGAGTTCGAACACGCCGCCCGTGAATGCCAGGCCGGCCGCGACGGCGCCGTGCGTGACAGGATCGAAGTCCATCGTCAGGTCGGCCAGGATGTTGCCCGTCACCGTCGCCATATCGTCATCGTCGTCCGTCCCTCCCAGGATCGTGACCGAGAAGTTGACGTCCAACCTGTTAATGTCGCCGCTGGGGGCAACCAGGGGCAGGTCCACCGAGACGATCTCGGCCCCTTGTGCAACCCCTACGGCCGGGACCAACAGGCAGATCCACACCGCACCCACACTGATCGTTCCCTGTCGCATGATCATCTCCTCTCTCATCACCCGGGATTTCCGAGATGACCACCGGGCGCGAACGCACCGCGGTGCCTTCCCCGTCTGGACCTAATCTTAGCAAAGTGGGCCGAGAAACCAAGTCGGAATTCGGGCAAGGCCTTGATGCGGCCGGGGCAGGCTGTTTCTACCGGGCCTGGTTGTGGCAATCACCTGAATCACCGCCCTTTACAGTGGATGCCAAGGCCGCCCGCATCGCCGCCATCCGGGCGAAACAAAGGAAGGCCGAAGAGCGCCGGGCTGCCGCCTATGCCAGCAGGACGAGAATCTTGGGAGGCGCCACTGGAAGTCACCTTCGCAACTTGGCAGAATGGTCCGCCTATGAAAGTAACCGGTCATCTTGTCAAATGGGGCATGCTGGGATTGTTCCTGGCGGCGGCGATTTCGGGCCTCGCCTGCACGGGTAGCAGTATCTCCGAGAAGAACGTGGAGCAACTGGAGCAGCAGGTCAAGACGCGCGGGCTGATCGTGGGGTTCGAGGGCCTCCAACCGTTCTCCGGGCATCGGGCCGATAACCTGACCAAGAAGGTAGCCAAGGACCTGGACTTGGCGCAGGCGGCGACTTCCGGCAACTCCTCAGCGTACCTGCCACTGGTTACCTCGGCGCATGCCAACGGTCAATCGATCTACATCGTCGGGTACAGCCTCGGCGGCGCCGAGGCGAGGAAACTGGCCGAGGAGTGCCGCAAGGAGGACATCCCGGTAGACATTCTGTTCCTGTTGGACCCCAGCGCCATGGGCGTTTTAACCGGCAAGATTCCCCGCAACGTCCGCAAGGTCGTCTTCTACCAGAGCGGCACCTACGACAGTTCGGTATCGGACAAGCCGCGCGGGGAATTCCTGGAGGACCCCGACAACACCCAGGTCAAGTTCGAACACGAATCCAACCTCAACCACATGGATCTCCCATTGCATCTGGCCGACAGGATCAAGGCGGAGATCGAGAGCGGCCCTGACGATTAGGGCACATCATACATTGGCCCGTAGATAGGCGGTCCGCTCCATCCCGAATGTTCCGTCCGCCTTGATCCCGCAGGACTTACCATTCTTGCCAAAGGAAACTCTCCATCGTAGGATTCCGGCCATGTGACCAAGGATGGAGGCGTGGAAGTGGGCATCTTGCGACTGATCTGGGCGTTCCTCAGAGCGCTGTTCCGCAGCCGGTCCGCCCTGGCCGCCGAGAACGTGATGCTCCGACAACAACTGGTCGTCGTGCATCGATCTTTGCCACGCCCCAAACTCCGTCCAACGGACCACCATCATGGCGGTCCATTCTGGCCGATTTGCCGGCCGGCGCAGCCCCCAGGTGCTTAATTCGGCCCCCAAACACGCTATAAAATAGCGCGAGGCAGTATGCTATCCGAAGTCGACCAAATCGGCCGATCCCGCCTCGGCTGTGCCCGAAGTCCGTGAACAAGATCCGTGAGCCCACAAGCGCATCCCCATCAGCGCACCCGTTAAGCAGCTGAACATTTTCGGAACGTTCCGAAAATGTGCTCCCCAATCTCTGCAAGATGACGCTGGCTCGCCGGCGAATCCACCGCATTCTCACGCCGGCGGGATCGGTGCATTCTCAGACCGGCGCCAACATGTAGCTGAACCCCAGCAGCACTGAACCCTTCCAGTCCCTCCGCGTGCGCGGAGGCCGGTTTCTTCGAGACCGCCTCCTCCGCACGCGGGGGATGTCTGCGCCTGGGACGCAGCGTGGCGATCTCCACCCCATCCCTCAACGGAGATCGACGAGAT
>JAUWQU010000523.1 GCA_030610965.1 Phycisphaerae bacterium | reverse complement strand
CGATGCGCGGCCCTGCACAATACTATGTCTTATCGCCAGAAATTGCGGGGTACTTTCAGTCGGCGTCGTAGATGAGGATCTTTGTCACCATCAGCCCAAGCTATCGACGAAGGAGCTAAAAGGGGACAGGCTACTTTTTCTTGCTGACCCAATGGCCGAAAAAAGTAGCCTGTCCCCTGATTTGTCACGTCCCGGCCGCGAGGTGGCCGGCGATTACGCCGACGACTTTCTCGACGGGGACTTTCGACGCGATCAGCCCCGAAAGGCGCGGGGCCCGGCCCATCTCGCCGCCGACGAAGATGTTGAACGCCTCGCGCCGCTGACCGTCGACGGTGGTAACGCAGCCGATAAGCCCAATCTGCGCCACCGCCGGATGAGAGCAGCCGTTGGGGCAGCCGGAAATGCACACCGTCGCCCCGGCTGGGATAACGTCGGCCAGTTCGCGGCGGATCCTGTCGGCCGTGGGATTGGTCTCGACCAGCCCACGGCTGCACCACCGCCGGCCGGGGCATGCGACGACATGCGCCTTTAGCCTGGCGGCGCCAGCGAGGCTGTCCGTGTCAGCCAGCCGTGCCGACAGCTCGCGGTCGTTCGGGCCGAAAACGTATGCGGCGTGGCCGTTGGCGATCCGCACGGTGTAGTTCTCATCGTCGGCCAATTCAGACAGCGCCTCGGCCGCTGCGGGCGTTACGTCGCCATTGGCGAAGACAAGCTCGGCCGACGCGGCGAAACGCCCATCAGCGACGGGCAGTTCGACGTCCGGCCAATCGCGCTCGGGCCGGACCTCGCCGAACTGGCGCCACATCGCGGCCAGGAACGCCTCGTCGCCCATTCGCTCCCGCGCGTGCCGCAGCCTGGCGCGGGTGCGGTGCTCGCGGTCGCCCTCCCGGGCGAACAGGCGAACGGCCGCGACGATCATCGGTATCACGTGCTCGGCCGGGAGCCACTCGGCAAGCTCGATGCCCGTGTGCGAGCGAGCCCCCAGCGACCCGGCCACGATCGCCCGAAAGCCCCACTTGCCGCCGCTACCCAATCGGGCGGTCAGGCCGACATCGGTTATCCACGCCTGCCCGCAATCGTCGCCGCAGGCCAGGGCGATCTTGAACTTCCGCGGCAGGCTGTAAATGCCCGCCTCGGCCATGAGAGTGCGCTCGATCGCGCGGGCGAGCGGCATGGGGTCGATCCGGCCTGCAACCGCCCCGCCGCACGGGCATACGGTTATGTTGCGGTACGTGTCGCCCGCCGCGCCGAGGCACGTAAGGCCCGCCGCCGACAGCGCCGCCTGCACGGCCGGGATGTCAGCCGGCGTGAGGTCGTGAATCTCCACGTCCTGCCGAGTCGTCAGATGAAGCGGCGTGTTCGGCGTGAACCGCCTGGCAACCGACGCCAGAGCCCGCCACTGCAACCCGTCCAGCCGCCCGCCGGGCACCTTTACCCGCTGAAGCCACAAGCCCTCCTGAGCCTGCCGATAGAGCCCAAGCAACTTCTGATCCCCCGGCTCGGGAGGCAACTCCACACAAGGGTAGCAGACAAGGCAGGTATTTTCGGTCTGTAAAGGCTTCTGTGACATGTAAGTACGTCCCTTAAAGACAAAGGATCAACCAGCCCCGCCGCAACGGACGCGGCAAGAGCGAGCATAGCTATTCCTCACTATGCCCATAAAGATTGTACAGATTGTTTAGTCGAATGTCAACGGGTCTGTAAGAAAAGTCACAATACGGGCAAAGCCCGCAATTGCCGAATGAGGATTGGAACCTGCCCCCAGGCTCCAGAGTCAATTTCGCGATCAAAGAAGATCCCGAAGCCCAGGGATAGCAATCCCTGGGTGTCCCCAATAGCAATCCCTGGGTGTCCCCAATCGCAATCCCTGGGTATCCCAGATAAGGCAATAGCGCAACTTGCATCCCGTGCGTCCTACTTTATCGCCACTTCCTTGCCCGCCTCGGCGGACTTGTACAGGCCGTCGATGATCTTCTGGATCCAGAGAATCTCGTGGCCGGGCACTCGGGTGGGCTTCTTGTGCAGGACGCAGTCGACGAAGTGCATGACTTCCAGCTCGTGGGTCGCCAGCTTGGCGGGGTTGCCGTGCAGGTCTACGTTTATCATGTTGTGCGGCGTCGCGTCGCAGATGTGCCCGCCGACTTCCAGTTGGACGTTCAGCGGGTCCACGCCCGCGCCGCCCTTGGTGCCGACTATGTGGAAGTTCTCATTGTCGGCGTCGAGGTTGGCCACGAAGCTGCACTCGAGTGACATCGTCGCGCCGTTGGCGAAGCGGACGTAGCCACTGGTGAAATCCTCGACGGTGTAGGTCTTGTGGTCCCACTGGCCGAACATGCCCCAGTGGCCCGGCGTGTTGCCGATTGTGTGGTAGTTCTGCCCGCTGACCGACACCGGTCGCGGCTTGCCCATCACGTACCACGTGAGGTCGATCATGTGAACGCCGATGTCCAGCAGCGCGCCCCCGCCGTTCTCGTCGAGCTGGCCGAAGACGCCCCAACTCGGCACGCCGCGCCGCCGCACGGCCCGGCAGCGGGCGTAGTAAATCTCGCCCAGCGTGCCGTCATCGACCAGGCCCTTGACGTAGTTGGCGTCCGTGCGGAATCGCTGCATCAGGCCGACCTGGAGAATCCGCCTCGCCTTTTTCGCCGCGTCCACCATCTTCTTGCCCTCGCGGGCGTTCATGGCGATGGGCTTCTCGCACAGGACGTGCTTGCCTGCCCTCAGGGAGTTGACGGTGAGCTCGCAGTGCGACTTGTTCGGCGTGCAGACGCTGACGGCCTGGACTTCCTTGAGCTTGAGCAGGTCGCGATGGTCGAGGAAACACCGCTCGGCCGGGACGCCGTAGCGCTCGGACTTCGCCTTGAGCACGTCGGGCTTGATGTCGCAGATAGCCCACAGCTCGGAGTCTTCGCACTTGGCGTAGCCCCTGTTGTGCATCCCCGAGATGCCGCCGACACCGATGATCCCGACTTTGAGTTTCTTCCTGGCCATTGCGAATGTCCCTTCGTTGAGCCGGGTCGCTGGCGGCCCGGCGCGTTTGTCAAATAGGCCGACGTGCGAGTCGCAGTCCGCGTGCGGCGTCGCTGACGGCTGTGGCACAGACGTAAACGCGAGGATTCCACCACAATGTCGGCCCAATGGCAAGGCGAGAAACGCGCGGGACGCCCTTTTTGTTCTCTTTCCTCAACGCACGCCATTGCCTATGATATTTCGGCCCCGGCCAAGCGGATACCACCGCCGATGCCGTGGCCTTCTGCACGGCAACTGCCCTTGCCGGGCAGGCATACCACACACCGCCTAACGGAGTTGCCGATGACCGATACCGCCGAGACGCGCGACACGAATCCCCTGCTGGACTGGACGGACTTTCCGGACTTCGGCCGCATCGAGCCGCCGCACGTCGAGCCGGCAATTGACGCCGTGCTGGAACGGGCCGGCGCGGAACTGGCCGCGATCGAGGCAGCCACGCCGACCAACTGGGACGAGCTGATGGCCCCGCTGGAGCGGCTGGGCGATCGAATCGAGCGTGCGTGGGGCGTGACGGGGCACCTGCACGCGGTGCGAAACAACGTCCCGCTTCGCGAGGCATACCAGAAGGCCCAGCCGAAGATCGTGCAGTTCCTCCATCGCCTCGGCCAGAGCCGCTGGCTGTTCGACGGCTATGTTGGCCTGCAGGCCGGCGACGAATATGCCGGCTACGACGGCGCCCGCCGCCGCGTGCTCGACTCGGCCGTGCGCGACGCTCGCCTGGCCGGCGTCGAGCTCGACGGGCCCAAGCGCGAGCGGTTCCTGGCCATCGGCAAGGAGTTGGCCGAACTCGGCACGCGATTCCAGAACAACGTCATGGACGCCACCAAGGCGTTCTCGCTCACGCTGACGGAGCCGGACGAGATCGCCGGCCTGCCCGCCACCGCGCGCCAGCTTGCCGCCGAAGCCGCCCGCGCCGCCGG
>JAUWQU010000277.1 GCA_030610965.1 Phycisphaerae bacterium | reverse complement strand
ATCGTCGTGAAGTGCCGGAGGTCCACCATGATCGCGATGCCGTCGGTCGAGGCCTTCCGCATGTAACCCATCGCTTCGACCGTCGTGTTGGCGATGTTCGTCTCGCGCGTCGGCAACGGTTCCAGGGCAAGCGTCAAGCCTTGTGCCGCCGCGATCGGACCCGCCAGCCGCAGTGCCGCCACGAATTGCTCCTCCGCCTTCGCGCGGTCCCAGCCGTCGGGAATCTTCCGCGACGCGCCGGAACCCCAGACGATGACCGACGATCCGACGCGCTTCGCCCGCTCGCACGCCCGCGTCACGTAGGTTTTCAGCCGTTCCAGGTCCACCGCCGGCCCCGTGACCTTCAGGTCCCCCGGCAGGAAACCGTTGTAGGATTCGATGCGGAGCGGCAGCGTCTCCAGGTTCACCGGCGGCGTCCACTCAGCCTTGTCCGGCTTCAGGAACGACCGCGCCGCCGCCTCCACGTAATCGCAGCCGGCTTCCTTCAGAAGCCCCGCATTCTCCGGCCCCGTGCAGACGCCGAGCCGGATGCCCTCGGGTTTCCCGGCCTCGGCACCCCATACCCGGCCGACCACCAGTGTGCCCGCCGCCCCTGCCCCGACCGTTGTGAGAAACTGCCGCCGGCTCATCGCGTCAACCATGATTCGCGCCCTCCGACAAGACTGCGTGCACGTTCCGCTGCCCCTACACCTGGTCCGGAATGACGAACGGCGCCCGTTGCGCTCGCCTCACGTACTTGCTCGCCTCGGCCGCCAAGTCGCCCGTGACAACCTCCTTCTCGGGATCGAAGTCGATCCACGGCCCGAGGACGATCCGGGACTTCGCCAGGTCCATGCCGTTCGCCTCCAGGTGCGCCTTGAACCGCTCGAAGCACTCCGCGTGGGTGCGGTTGCCCTTGATGCGTTCCGCGATCTCGCCCGCGGGGCGCTCCTGGCCCAGGAGGTACGATACGTTGGCCAGATGGAACGACGTATCCGACAGGTGTCCCTCGAGAATGTCGGCGTTCAGGTCCTCTTTCTTTCGGCTGCGGACGGCCTTGATGAAGTTGGCTTGGTGTGAATCCGCTCCCGTGCGGCTGGGGAATTGTTTCATCTTCTCGCCGTTCTTGTCGTACACCCACCCGCCGCCGGCGCCCCCGACGTAGTATCCGCCTTCGCAATCCACCACGACGCCGATCCGCGTCCCGCGGGAGTTGTCCATCGCCGAGTCGCCCGTTTTCCGCGGCAGGCCGCGCGCCGCACAGCTGATCGGCACCGGCTTGTAGTCGATGAACGCGATCTGCGTGTTCGGGGTCTCGGCGTCGTCGTCGTGAACGAACCGCCCGCCGATGCTCATCCCCCGCGCCGCCGGAGCCGTGTAGCCGCCCGCCCACCGGCAAAAATCCATCTCGTGAACGCCCTGGTTCCCGATGTCCCCGTTCCCCGTGTCCCAGAACCAGTGCCAATCGTAATGCAGTTTCTTGCGCATCAGCGGTTTCTTCGGCGCCGGACCGCACCACAGGTCGTAATCCACTTCCGGCGGGATAGGCGTCGGCCCCGTCACCTTGCCGATGTTCCCGCGCGGTTTATAGCAGAACCCGCGCAGGCACACCATCTTCCCCAGGTTTCCCGCACGAATCCATTCGAACGCGTCCCCGATGCCCGCGTTCGACCGGTGCTGCGACCCGCACTGCACGATCCGATTGTATTTCCGCGCCGCCTCCACCGCCTGGCGGCCCACCCAGATATCGTGCGAGATCGGCTTCTCGACGTACACGTCCTTGCCCGCCTGGCAGCCCCAGACGACGATGAGCGAGTGCCAGTGGTTCGGCGTCGCCGTCACCACGCAGTCCACGTTCTTGTCGTCGAACACCCGCCGCACATCCTGGTAGGCCGCCACCTTAATCCCCTGAGCATCGAGCCGGGCCACCTGCCCGTCGAGCACCTTGCGGTCGCAATCGCACAGGGCCGTCACCCGCACCCCTTTCATGCCGGCGAACGCCGAAATGTGCGCTTTGCCGCGACCGCCGAATCCCACGACGGCCACGCGGATGTCCTCGTTCGCCCCCAAGACGCGGGCATACGGCCGACCCAGCAGCACTACGCCCGCCGCTATCGACCCCGCCAGGAACTCCCTGCGCTTCATCCTCATCCGCCGTCTCCTTCCCCAAAAGATCCCAGGACCTTTGTTTCCCTGTTCTCGGGGGCCCACAGAACGCCCCCCTCCCTTTTTCTAATAACCCTCATGCGGTTGGCTTGTGCCGCTCTTTCTCCCGTCTTCCGATCCCACCGGCCGGCAGCGCAGCACAGCGATTTCACGCACTCTTATAGTTACCGGCCAGCCTCCGCACTTTCAAGGGCTTCGCCGTTCGAATCGTACCTCGAGGCGAGGGCCGCAAGGACGCCCTCCGCCTCGGCCTCGGAGCACGCCATCGCCGAGGCCCATCAGGTTGGCTGCTTTCGCCGGCAGTTCCCTCGCCTGGTCCGGCTCCAGCGGCGTGGGCAGGCGCAGGCGCGTCCAGTTTTTCGTGATATTCATCAAGGGTTCGGGAACGTCGCCCTCGTATCCCTGCAGAATCCCGCGCCACTTGCCGTTCGCGTCGCGCCAAAGAGCGACATCGGCGCGTTGGTCGATTTCGATGGTCATCTCGCCGGCCTTAAACGATTTCAGTCCGCCGGCGGCCAGGGCTTCGACTTTGCCGTTCTTGTCCAACCGGACTGCCGCCACGCCGATCGCGTCAATAGCCACATCCTGTCCGTTGACCTTCAGGGCCTTCCGTATCGGGTCGCCCATCACATCCCTCTCGCCGGAGACCAGAATGACCGTGCCGTCGAGGAGGCGGCACTGGCCGCTGGGCTTGGGCATCATCGAAGGGGGGAATCCGGCCGCCCCGCGGAGGGTGCATGGCGTCTGCGGCTCAATGCCGGAGGCCCTCAACCGCGCGATGATGTCGCGGATGCACGCGGCGGCATCGGCCGGCGCCATTGCCGCAGGAAGGGCCGCGTTCCCATCAAAGGGCCTGCCCTCGAAATCCCTTGTCCACTCGCCGACGCGATAGAGGGTGGTCTTGCCTTTCTTGGCGGCCCGGGCAAAGAACTCGGCCACCGCCGGTCGCTCGTACTGCGGATTATACAGCACGGTTGCCGCATAACGCTGAGGCCCATACTGAACGCTTCCGTCGTCGGCGATCTTGAGATTTCCAGCCGTGATTTCGCTGCTGGGGATCAGGTCGGCGTAGAACCCCTCGGCCCAGAGGCCGTTAGTAACGTTGAGCCCCACGTCGGCGAGGCCCGTCCCGGCCCAGTTCAAGGCGGAGGGATGGCCGAAGATAACCGCGACGGGGCAATCGATGGGCGCGGTCGAAATGTAATTGAGCAGCCTCACGCGGCAGTCAGCTTGGAGCAGCCTTCCCGCGAGGAGCGATGTGGGCAGATTCTCCCTGGGATGGGGCCAGAGGGGATGGAAGTTCAGGCGCCCGCCGCCCAACGCGTGCCGCCAGAGGTCTTCCTCGTAGGGACCCAAGGTCCGATCATAGTACATGTTGTACCAGAGGGGGGAGTGCCATCTCTTGGCCAAGGCGGTGCGAGCAGCGAACGGGGTCGCTTCGTCCGTCTGGGCCAAGTCGCGGGTGGACACCCACCAGTCCAAGCCGTTTTTGAAAACCTCCTCGGCTTTCGGGAAGGGATACCAGGTGGGATGGGTCGCGGACATCGCGTTCTTGCCGAAGACTTCCTTGATGGACTTGTAATACTCGGTTTCGATTTCCCCGTTGCGCTGCCAGTTCATTTCCATGAAGTGGTTGATGGCGGCCGCCCGCTCGGCTTCTCGTCCCTTTACGTTCCTAAACATCAAGAGAATATCGCGCTCAAGGTCATGCCCCGGGCGGCGCTTGGCGTACGCCTGGGCCAGGAAAGGGGAATAGAAGATGTCATCGGTTCTCGGCCGGAACCGGCCCGGAAAGCCCCACTCGTCCTTGCACGCGCCCGCCAGGGGCACATCGGCGTAGTACTCGAGGACGCTTCGCTCAAACTCCACCAGGTGCGGTGCGAAGACGTCCGGCGTGAATAACGTGAAGGCCGCCAGCACGCACGCCGTTCGGCCCTTGTCCCGGGCCGTGCACGGTATCGCCACCTTCACACCCTTGGCGTCCGCCTGGGCGACCTTACAGCGATCCGTAATGTCCTGCACGGAGTCCGGCTCTATGCCCTGCGGCCCGGCCACATACGAATACACGCGCAAGACCCGAGCCGAGAGAGAGACGTAGCCGCGGGCGGCGAAGGTGTAGTGGTCGCCCAAGTTGATGGGTTCGATGGCGAGCGCGGCTTCTCCGGTTTCATTCAGGGCAACTTCGCGCAGGCGCACAATCTCCTGCTGCTCGTCGGGATATTTGTCCATGAACGCCTGCCGGGCCAGGCGCACGTCGAGATCCATTACGATGGCCATGCCGTGTTCCCTCGCATACTCGGCGGCCGCCTTGATCTGATCGTGCACTTTCGGGTCCGTCACCTCCACCGGATAGCGGATGCTGGTGGTCAGCAGGCCAAAGGCCGAATGCTTCTCATACAAGTCGATGAATCGCTTGTATCCCCCGGCCTTGAATTCCTCTGCCGACCAGAACCAGCAACCGATGCCGGGCCACGAGGTCGTGACGGCGTTATGTTCCTGATTCGGCAATTCAACCTGAACGCAACGAACCGTTTCCTTGTCGTCCCCTGCGCTCGTACCTACTCCCCATGATGCCCACAATAGTGCCAACGCATAGCCCGCCACACGCGTTCTAATCATTCGTTACACCTATCCAGCATGCCCCGGCAAGGGCACAAGTCCTGGAATCGATTCGACGAGGCACTGGTTTTCGCCCGGCCCTTCGTTGTGGTCGGACGGATCGGTGTTGATGCCGATCTGAATGGGGTTGTCCACGTACCGTGCCCCCCAGACGAACTGCCGCAGGACCTCGCCGGAGCCGTTCCGCTCCTCCAGGACCTGCCAGCCGCGGGAGTAATAGTAATGGTACGTGGCGGTCCAGTCAGCAGAATTCTGGATTTCTTTTTCGATGCGTTGGCCCTGGCCGTCGTAGGCGAGGAGTGCGACGACGGAGCCGTGGGAAAATCCTCTGTCCGATTCCCCTTGATTCCCCCCGGCGCGGAGGGTATAAGGTTCCCCGGTCCTTTGTCATCCGGGAGGTGCCGTGGCGGAGCTGGGCCTGGATAGATTGCGCGAACTTCAAGAGGCCGACCAGGAACTCCGCCGACTCCAGGGCCGCAAGGCCGCCCAGGATAGGTCCGTCCGCATTCGTGCCGAGCAGATCGAGTCCCACCAGCAGCACATCGAAGCCATCCGCAAAAAACGCCACGACGCCCGCGTCAAGGCCGACCTGAAGGAAGTCGAGGTCCGCCAGAAACGCGCCGACATCGAACGCCTCAAGGGCCAGCAACTCCAGATTAAGGACAACCGCCAGTATCAGATCCTCCAGAACGAAATCAAGTTCGCGGAACTCGCGATCGGCAAACTCGAGGACGATATCCTCAACGATTACGAGGACATCGAGACCATCGACCGCGAACTCGCCCAGGCCCAGGAGGAACTGAAGCAGCACCAGCAGGAACTCGAAGCCCTTCGCCGCGAATGCGAGGCCAAAAAGGATACCGTCGACGCCGAAATCCAGACCTGCCGCGCCCGACGAAATGAAATCGCCGCCACCCTCCCCCCCGACGTCGTCCGCCGGTTCGACCGCATCGCCGACCGCCTCGCCGGCGAAGCCCTCGCCGCCGTCATCCTGGACGAGGTCGAGGGAACCTACGTCTGCGCCGGATGCAACATGTCCGTCATCCAGAACACCTACGTCCAACTGCGTGGCCGGATCGAAAAACTCGTCGTCTGCCCCAACTGCACGCGCATCCTGTACCTGGAAGACTCCTGATGCCCGCCGATTCGCCGCCCCCGGCCAACCCGCCGCCGCGACCGCCGCCGA
>JAUWQU010000499.1 GCA_030610965.1 Phycisphaerae bacterium | reverse complement strand
TTTACTACCTGTCCGCCCGCAGCCCCGGCTCGCTGGCCACGCTGGCCCGCGGGCGCGAGCTCAAAGGCCTGCCCGGGCCGGTCGCCCAGCTCCTCAAGATTGTCGAGGTGGGGTACAAGACCGAGCGCAGTTCCCCCGAGCAGATCAAGAACGCCATCGGGCTGCTGTCCGGCACGCAGCGGGCGTACATGCGCGGCCGAGACAGACTGATCATGAGCGGTGAGTATGCCGTGCCCCAGTTGCTGCGCAAGCTGGAAGACCCCCAGATCACCAACGCCCTTCACGAGAAGATCATGGTCGTCCTGCCGAAGCTCGGCAAGGAAGCCGTGCTGCCTCTGACGGCGGCGTTGAAGACCGGCGACTCGAAGCTTTTGCTGGTCGCCGTCGACGCGCTGGGCAAGCTTGAGTACCCGACGGCGCTTCCGGCCCTGAAGACCGTCTACGACCGCAAGGACATCCAGGAGGAGACCCGCCGCGTTGTTCGTTCGGCCATGGTGGCCTGCGCCGGCGGGGATGTGGGCATCCTCCAGAAGCCGGTTGCCCAGTTGTACTACGGCCTGGGGCTGAAGTTCTACTACCGGGCCGAGTCGCTCCTGCCGGACATCCGCTCCGACACGGCCAATGTCTGGTACTGGGACGAGAATCTCGACGGCCTGACCTACAAGGCCGTGCCCAGGGATATCTACTGCGACATTTACGCCATGATCTGCGCCCGGCAGTCGCTTGCCAGCAACCCGAAGTTCTACCCGGCCGTGTCGATCTGGCTGGCCGCCAACGTCAGGCGAGAGGTCGATCTGCCGTCCGGCGCCCAGGACCCCACCCGCGGGGCCGACGAGCCGCCGGCCCGGTTCTACGTACTGGCCGCCGGGGCCAAGTACCAGCAGGACATTCTGGCGCGGGCCCTTGAGGACGGCGACTGGCCCGTGGCTGTCGCGGCCATCGAGGCCCTCGGCAAGGCCTCCGGCGCCGAAACCCTCGTCAAGCCCGTCGCGGGCGGCGCCCAGCCGCTGGTCGAGGCCCTCACCAGTTCCAACCGCGTGGTGCGATACTGGGCGGGGATCTCGCTGGCCATGGCGCTGCCCAAGGAGCGTTTCACCGGCTGCGAGTTGGTGGTCCCGATCCTCTCCGGCGCCCTGCGGCAGACCGGCAAGAAGTCGGCCCTGATCGTTGCGGCCGGCGAGGAAACCCGCAACTCCTTCAAGGACACCATCCGAGGCATGGGCTTCGCGGTCATCGATTCCGACGACCCGGCCAAGGGGCTCGATGCCGCCCGCACGGCCGAGGGAGTGGATGTTGTCGTCCTGGCCAACAAGCCCGATCCCATGATCGCGATCGGCATGATCCGCCGAGACCCGCAAATGGCGTCGCTTCCGATCGTCGTAATGTCGCAGACCGAGCGGTTCCAGAACCTCGCCAAGACCGACTCGCGGGTCCGACTGGTCGCCACAAACGGCACCAGTGAGGAACTCGCCACCGCCGTGAAGGAGCTTCTCCTGGATGTCGCCGGCGCGCCGCTTACGCCGGAATCCGCCTCCGAGTGGTCCATCCGGGCGGCCGTCGCCATCCGCAAGCTCGGCCTGACGCGCACGGTCGTCTATGACATCGCCCGCGCCGAAAAGGCACTGGTCGAAGCCGTCGGTGACGAGCGGGCCGATGTCAAGGTCGCCGCCGCCGAAGCACTCGCCACGATTCCCGGGCCCGTGGCCCAGCGGGCGATTGCCAAGCTGGCGACGGACTCGACCGCCGATGAGAAGATCCGCATATCCGCGTTCACCGCCCTGAACGAGTCGGTAAGGCGGTTCGGCAATGCCCTGAGCGACGATCTGTCCCAGGCCATCGTCAATATCGTCAACAAGGGCCCTGCCGGCGACATACGGATGGCGGCAGCCGAGGTGCTTGGCGCCCTGAGCCTGCCCAGCAGCCAGATCAAGGACCTCATCATCCAGTCCCCTGGCACCGTTAAATAGCCCCCGCACAAGGCGGGCAGCAGCAGATATACCGGCCGTCGCGGGCACCACCGCGACGGCTGGTTTTTTCTGCCTCTATCGCTTCGCTCCTCGCTTATGGCCCGCGCGGTATCGTACGTTGTGTTAGGTCGTAGGTGTTCACCAAAGCGGAATGGAGGACCGCCTTTTGCTTAAGAGAATTAGGTCGTTTTCGGAAGCCTGTGCTATAGCAAGATTTGCAGCACTATCTGTCATGGCCGTGGGCGTTGCCTGCTACGCCATCGGCCATTCCGGGCTTGCTGCGTCGACGGTTCTTCTGGTAGCGCTCGTGGTCGGCGTAGGGGCGGGGATGGTCATTCGGATCCAGCGGGCGGTCAGCGATTTGCGGAGGCAGTCCCACTCGGCCAGGCAGACGGCCGGCCAGGCCGAGAAGCACTACATCGAGGTTCTGAGGCGGATCATCAAGGTGGTCGAGAGCCGCGATCGCTACTGGGGTGGCCACAGCCGCAACGTGGGAAGGCTTTCCGGCATGATCGCCCGCCAACTGGGCCTGTCCGATTCGCGGTGCGAGCAGATGGTCCTGGCGGGCGAGTTGCACGACATAGGCCGGCTTGCCGTGCCGGAATCGATCATCCTGAACCACTCGCGGCTCGGCGTCGAGGACTTCCGCTGCGTCCAGGCCCACAGTGCGGTTTCCCACGAGGTGCTCAAGCCTCTGGAGATGCTTGCGGGCATCCTGCCGGCCATTCGGTCACACCACGAGAAGCCAAACGGCACCGGCTACCCCGACGCGCTCAAGGGAGATGACATCCCCTTAGGCGCGCATATCCTGGCAGTCGCCGATGCCTACGACGCTATGACCCACGACCGCCCGCACCGCCAGGCGATGTCGCCCGTCATGGCCCTGCGCGAGCTGCGACGCTGCGCCCCGGCCGGGTTCGCCCCGGACTGCGTGGAGGCTTTGGTCGCCGCGCTGAGTATCCCGGGCCTGGAAGACGTCCATAACGTGGCCCCGGCGTGCGAGCTGTGCCCGGCCTGAGGCCCTTGGTGGACGGATGGAGTAAGTAGCTGCCCAATGGCGATCATCGCGCTCCTGGCAAGGGCGCGGTTGGGTTGGTTGACGCCGGCAACTCGCCGCCCCGGCGAAGCCCCAAATCTCAAGCAACAAATCCCAAGCAAATAACAATCACCAAAACTCCAATGACCTAAACCAAGACGCACCCGCGGCCGTGCCGCTACGCTGGCGCCACTGGGGTCCGCGGAAAAACGTCTTCCGCAACCCGGTCCGCCATGGCGGAGTTTGCCGGGCTGCTTTGCCCTCGGATCGTTTGGTGCTTTTGGGTCCGTTGCTCCGCAGAGTCTGACGGGAATGACAAACCGCCACCATAATCCGGCCGCATGTCCGGATAAGGCATCCACCGGGCGCGGGCGCGGGCGCGCAAGAGAAGCGGCCGGTCTTGAGTGGTTACAAGGCCGGCCGCGATTATATTCTGCCGTGTACCGAGCCGCCCGGCCTCGCGTGTGACGGGGGATATTGTCAGCTACTGCTGGGGGTGATGCTTGCGATTGGCCAGGCTGTCGACTTTTGCGCTCGTGCCGTCGGCGTTCGGCGGCAGGGACGCTTTTTCGCGTTTTATCGCGTCGTACACTTCCTTGCGGTGGACGGGCACGTGGGGCGGGGCGTTTATGCCGAGCCTGACCTTCTCGCCTCGAATGTCGACGACGGTTATCTCGATATCGTCGCCGATCATTATTGTCTCATCTCGTTGTCTCGAAAGCACCAGCATCCTCGGCTCCTTCCTTGGAGTTTTCGGGGATAGCCCTGCCGGGCGCTTGAGGTCGTGAACCGGCCGAACTGGCGGCGGGCTTTCCGGTCCTCAAGTCAAGTATAGCATTTTATATCGGCCAGAATCCCCGCGAGTGTGAATTGAGTTTCGCATATCCCGCGCTGAGCCCGTCGCTTCCGGGACTGCTCGGGCGGCTGCTTGCCGGACGGAGTCTCTGTGTGCTATTGTGTCGGGCATGGAAAACAACAGCGTTGTGATTCGCCCGCCCGTCAAGGTCGTCGAGTGGATAGGCCAGGCCGCCGACGGATGTCTCCGCCTTCTGGACCAGACAAAATTGCCTACCGAGACCGCTTTTCTGGACTGCCGGGACGCACAGGGAGGCTGGGATGCCA
>JAUWQU010000440.1 GCA_030610965.1 Phycisphaerae bacterium | reverse complement strand
GGTCCTGGTCGAAGCACAACTGCCGCACCCCGCCGGCTCGGCCCAGCAGGAACAGGTTGGCCCCGTACGAGCCGCCCTGCACGCACGGCACGCCCTGCATGCACGCCGTCGACGCGTAGATCCCGCGCCCGTCGGGCAGGTAGCAGGGGTCATAGTTGTCGATGTCCGCCGACTCGCCCGGCGTTACCCGCTTAAGCGAACCCGCGTCGGCCAGGCCGGTGGATGCGTCCACGCCGACCTCGAAGACCTGCCACCGATTCTTGTCGTCGGGCATGGAGAACATCATCCTGCCGGCGTCGAAGTGCAGCTCCACGTCGCCGACAAACCGCGGACTGGCAGGCTTGAAGCACGTCGTGAGCGCCCCGCCCGGGCTCACGCGCGAGAGCACCGCGACCTCGTCGTCATAGCCCTTTCGCGGCAGGCAGGCATTGCCCTGCCAATTCTGCGGCAGGCCCAGGTTCCGCCCCTTGCCGCCGCGCTTGACCACCAGCAGCTTGTCGAAGTCCAGCAGCGGGTTGGCCAGCAGGGCCTCCTGACGAAAGGCCAGCAGGTTCGCGGCCTGCCCTGCCGCAACGCCCTTGAGTATCTCGGGCAACTGCCGCTCGAAACCCGCCAGCCGCGCCAGGTAACCCTTGGCGCCGTACCTGTCAGGATAACTGGCCGAGAGATCCTCCACCGCCCGCCGAAGCGCAGGCATGTTGACCGAGCCGATCTCCACGGGCGCCTTCGTCGCTTCGGCGCCGCCGGCCTGGACGGCCTGGACGGCCTGGACGGCCTGGACAAAAAACATCGCCGACAGAACCGCCGCGTACCAGCAGACAACAATTGACCGTTTCATCCGCGGATCTCCATGTGCGTTCGGCCAGGCGCTCTCCGTCATCCCGTCGGAACTCCATGCAGGGATAACCGCCGGCCAGCGTTCACGCAGTCCTCGACCTGGAGCGGTTTCATCGCCGCTGGTGTGTTCAACCCCCCGCCGCCGAGAACCTACCGCACCGATCCGTCGGAACAAGTAAAATGGGGGCGCTAACCATTTATCGGTCACCCTGGCCATTCTGCCTCATACTTCTGCGTCGGTCGTTAAAGCTGAAAATGGTTCGCGTCCCTGTTTTCTCCAACCCTGCGGGATTCAGGCATCAAGGCAACAATATCCGCCCGATGGGGCCGTATGGGGGACTATAATATCTTATGATGCCGTTTCCTGCTTTACAACGGCTCCTTGAAGCGTATAATGACTCTCTTATCGCGGTGAAAACTCCCCGGTAAGGAGCCGTGAATTGAATGTGAATGGCGAGAACAACGAGGTAATCACGCTTGCCGAGGTGGCGGAATACCTGCAACTGGCTGAGAGGGCCGTTCTCCGCATGGCCCGGCGAGGGGAAATCCCCGCGGCGAAAGTAGCCAGCCAGTGGCGATTCATCAGGTCACTTGTGCGTGAATGGCTGGTCGGCCAGATGCGGCCCATTCCTTCAGATGCCCAAGCCCTGCGAGCATGCCTTCCCGTCGGTCGGGCATCAGCGGGCATACCGTTGCCGGCGCCGGCCCGAACACTGCGTTCTTGTAATGGATAATGCTTACACGCCCCCCCATCAGCCAAGATCGAGAAGAGCGAAGAAACAGCGATAGAGAGCCTGGCGGTTCAAGGCCACAATCTCAATACGAGGAGCAAACCATGAATCTGTTCACGGCGTTGTCTGCGGAATGCATTGCGGCAGGGGTATCACTGCCGGACAAGCCCTCGGCGCTGCGCCAGATAACCAAGCTGGCCAAGGCCAGCTCCATTCTGGAGAGCGTTTCCGAAGCGGAGATTCTCGCGGGCTTGGAGCACCGAGAATCGCTGGGGTCCACCGGTTTTGGAGGCGGCATCGCCATTCCTCACTGCCGCCTTGAGAACGTCCCCGACTTCGTCGTGGGGCTTGTTTCAATCCCCAATGGCGTGGACTTCGACGCGATGGATGGCGAAAAAGTGCGGTTTATCGTCTTTATCATCGGGCCTGAGCGTGAATCGAAAGAACATATCCGTCTCCTGTCGGGCATTTCCCAGACGCTGTCTATTCCCGGAGTGGTAGACGAACTGACAGCCGCACCTACGAGTGAGGCCCTGCGAGAGAGCTTTCTCCGGCACGTGCAGGATGAACTGGAGGCCGTAGGAGAGAACGGCCGCAACCTGTTCCACGTTATCGTTCAGGATGAGGACCTGTTCCATAAGATCCTCCAGGTCTTCGGGAGCATCGAGTCGACCAGGGCGGTCATATTGAACGCCGAGAATACCGGCGTGTATCTGTCCAAGATTCCACTGTTCGCCGACATTTGGAGCGACAACCCCAAGCGGTTCAGCCAACTCATTGTGGCACTTGTGAGCAAACGCATCACCAACGAGACAATCCGCCGAATCGAGCGAATCACCGGCCCGCTGAAGGCCCGGTCGGACGTCATGATCACGGTTCAGGACGTCTTCTACTGTGCCGGGGCCATTGACAATTGACGTATGACGGAGTGTCTCGATGTTTGATTATATTTGGCAAGCGGCCGTTTGGGGCCAAAACATGTTCCAGGAGCAAGCCTTACTGCTCTTGGGTGTTGTTACGATTATCGGGTTCTACTTCGGCGGGCTCGCAAGACGGCTGAATCTGCCGTCAATCATCGGTTTCATGGTGTTGGGGGTGCTGTTGGGCCCTTCCGCGCTGGGGCTGTTCCATGGGGCGCATAACGGCGAGCCTGGGAATATCGGCGGCTTTTCATTCATTACGGAAATCGCCCTTGGATTCGTGGCGTTCACCATCGGGGCAGAGCTGAGCCTGCATTCGTTGCGTCAACTGGGTGGGGGAATCGTTTCCATTATCCTGTTCGAGTCCTTCGCGGCGTTCTTTGTGGTGATGCTGGTCGTGTATCTCATTACGCGAAGTTGGCCGCTGGCGCTGCTTTTCGGGGCGGTGGCTCCCGCAAGCGCACCGGCCGGCACGGTGGCCGTGATCCAGGAATGCCGTGCCAAGGGGAGCCTCACAAAGGCGCTCTACGCCGTGGTGGGGTTCGACGATGGGCTTGCGATCCTGATCTTCGGCTTCGCGGCGGCGCTGGCAAAGATGATCCTTCTTGCGAACCTGAAGGTTTCCGGATCCTCTGAAAGCATCTTGGCCGCGATGAAAGAACCGGCGCTGGAGATTCTCGGGAGCATTGTGATAGGTACGATCCTGGGCTTCATCTTTTGCCAGCTTGTGCGGCGGCTGCAACAACCCAGAGACATGCTGGTCATGGTGTTCGGAACGGTGCTGGTGGCCACGGGCATTTCCATCTATTTTCACCTGTCCCTGATTCTCACCAACATGGTCATCGGATTCGTGCTCGTGAACACCCGACGCCAAGCGCTGGTCCGCCGCGTCGCAGCCCCGATGCAAGAGATTCTCCCATTGCTGTTTGTCCTGTTCTTCTGCCTGGCCGGCGCCCATCTGGAGATCGCCGACCTGCCAAAGCTTGGCGTGATCGGAATCGCCTACATCCTCGCCCGCACGACCGGCCTGATGGGCGGCGCACGAATCGGGGCCATGATCGGCCGCGTGGAGGACAAGATCAAGAAATACGTCGGCATGGGCATTCTCTCGCAGGCAGGCGTGGCCATCGGGCTGTCCCTGATTATCCAGAAGGACTTTGGCGAACTGGCCAGGAATCCGCAAGTCGCAGCCGCCGTCAAGGCCCTGCCCGCAGGCGAGAAACTTATGGGCGATCCGCTGGCCATGGGAGCCGCCCTGATTACGACGATTACGGCAACGTGCATCGTGTTTGAAGTAGTCGGCCCCATCCTCACAAAGATCGCCCTGCGCAAGGCCGGGGAAATCCCCGATTCCTCCGGTCCGCCATCTGCTTGAGAAAATTCGGGACGGAAATTCGGGACAGTCAACCAATAATTGGAATCCGGGGCGCACTGGCTTCGGAGTTCGATGAGTTGAGGCTTGTTAAACCATCCGTCGGAGCCGGGCCTGCAATTGCGCTCGGCAGCGAGTTCGCCGGTGGTGTGCAGCCGGGCAATTTGTTGACAAGCTCGCCCCGCGGGCCTAACATTTGCCGGATCCTTCTTAGGGGTCCGCAGATCCGTTCTTATATGGCTGCGCGGCCAGGTTGCCGCCGTTAACGACACGAGAGCCGCGGCCGTCGGTCGCTGCGCAAGTGCGCCTGCGCAGCGAACGTACAACTTGGCGTAGGGCAAAGGAGACGTCGCATGATTCGTTCGAAAATCGTTGTGGGTCTGATCCTGGCATTGGGGCTGGCCGTGGGCTGCGAAAAGGACAAGGCCCCCGCCCCAACGTCCACGCCGGCCCCCAAGATCACAAAGGCAATGGACGCCAACAATGCCAAGGGCGCCGACGCCGCCAAGGCAATCGAGGACGCCAAGGTCAAGGCCGCCGCCGATGCCACGGCAATCGAGGCCGCCAAGGACGCGGCCGCCGCCCAGGACAAGGCCCACGCGGAGGCCACGGGCGCCGCCGCCGCCGAAGCGGCGACCCTCCAGCACGCCAAGGGCCAGGCGGC
>JAUWQU010000074.1 GCA_030610965.1 Phycisphaerae bacterium | reverse complement strand
GGCCATGGTGCGAGCGGGCGAGACCGGCGGGTTCCTGGACGTGGTGCTTATGCAGCTCGCCGAGTTCCGCTCTCGCGAGCGAGACCTGAAGTCAAAGGTCCGCAACGCCATGGCCTACCCGAGCGTTTTGGCGGTCCTGGCGGTGGCTGTGGTGATATTCCTGATGACCTTCTTCATCCCGCGTTTCTCCGACATGTTCTCGGACTTCGGGGCCCCGCTGCCGGGCCTGACAAAGGCCATCGTGGCTGTCAGCAAGGTCCTCACCGACTACGGCCTGCTCGTCCTGGCCGCCCTGACCATCTCCCTGCTCATCGCGCGCCGCATACTGAACTCCCCGGCCGGGCAATTGGCGGCCGAGAAAGCAACGCTGCGAGTCCCCGTCATCGGCAACTTGGTGGCCCGCTTCGCGCTGGTGCGATTCTGCCGGATGCTGGGCACACTGCTCGGCGCGGGTGGGCCGCTGGTGGCATCGCTCCGCGTGGCTCGCGAGGCAGTCGGAAACCGCGTCCTGGCCGACGCGGTCGAACAGTCCATCGAGCAGGTCCAGAAGGGCAAGGGCCTCGCCCGATCCCTGGCGGGAAACTCCAGGCTGTTCCCGGCCTCGGTAATCGAGATGATAGCCGTGGCCGAGGAATCAGGCCGGCTCGATATCGAACTCAAACGACTGGCCACTGTCAACGAGGAAGAGCTCGACCGCCAGTTGCGAACCGCCGTGGCCATGGCCGAACCGGTCCTTCTGTTCGTCATGGCGGCAATTGTCGGTACGATCGTGGTCGGCATGCTGTTGCCGGTCTTTACGCTTCAGGAATACATCCGCTGACGAGGAAGAGATTATGAGACACTCGATGGTGAGGCCGCGAAGCCTGGCCGATACCCTCGCCGCCCAGCGATCCGGCGGCTTCACGCTGATCGAGCTGCTGCTGGTGCTGGTGATCCTGGCGGTGCTGGCTGTCGTGGTGGTGCCCAAGTTCACCGGGCGAAGCCAGCAGGCCAAGGTCACCGCGGCCGGCACGGACATATCCAACATCAGTCTGGCCCTGGACCTCTTCGAGATAGATTGCGGCCGGTATCCAACGACGGAGGAGGGCCTGCTGCTGTTGATCGAGGAGCCCGGCAACCAGCCGGACTGGAAGGGCCCGTACCTCAAGAGAAACCACGTGCCGGCGGATCCCTGGAAGAAACCTTACGTGTACAGCGTCCCGGGCCAGCACAACCAGAGGGGTTACGACCTGTACTCCTACGGACCGAACATGCAGGATGGCGGCGGCGATGATATCGACAACTGGTCACAACCCTGACAAAGCCCGCGCCGGCTTTACGCTGTTCGAGCTGATCGCGGTGCTCGTGCTGATAGCCACGCTGCTTGGCCTGGCCGCGCCGTCGCTGCGCGGCTTCGGGCGCGGCCGGGCCGACGCCGACGCCGCCGCCGGCGTGCTGGCCATGACGCACATGGCCCGCAACCTGGCCGCAACGATGGGAACCGTCAGCCGGCTCAACATAGACGACGAAACCGGCACGTACTGGGTGACTGTCCAGCAGGCCGGCGTTTACGAGGAACTCCAGACCGACCAGGGGCGACACTTCCGACTGGCCGACGGAATGACCGTCCGGCTGGAGCTCGCCACCGGCGTGGAGATGCGACCCTACGTGCAGTTCCTGCCGGACGGGCGGACAGAGCAGGCGATGATATCGCTGATCTGCCGCAACGAAGACGTCTACAGCATTTACTGCCCCGCGGCCACCGAGATGTTCCGCATCGTCGAGCCATGGGAGCTTGAACAATGACAGCCGCGAGCCGCATATTGGCCGGGCGGCGAGCCGGCGGGTTCACGATCATCGAGGTCCTGGCCGCGCTGATGCTGGTTGCCATCATCCTGCCGGCCGCGGTCCATGGCACGCTGCTGTGCATGGACACCGCGGCCCACGCAAGCATGCAGGCCAGGGCGGCCTCGCTGGCGCAGGCGAAGCTTTCGGAGCTTGCCGCCACGGGCCAGTTCGAAGAGGCCATGCTGACCGGCGATTTCGGCGAGCAATGGCCTGAGTTCGAGTGGATGGCGATCGCCGAGCCGTGGGAAGACGCGAGGCTGGTCCAATTGGACGTCGCGGTGGTCTGGATACGTCGAGGCCGGGAATACGACGTGATGATGAGCACGCTGATATACGACGGAGCCGCCGGTGAGTAAGCCAAGGGCGACAAACCGAAAGGGCTTCACGCTGCTGGAGGTCCTCGTGGCCTCGACGATGACTGCCCTTCTGGCCGGCTCGCTCTACGCCATGCTTCACACGGCGTTTCGCGCCCGTCGCAGCGCGGCCGAGGCCGTCGGCGGCTCTCGCAGGGCGGAGCTTGCGGCCGATTTCGTCTGCGCCGAGCTTCGCGCCGCGGTGGTGCCCAACGGCATACTGGCCGGGACGTTCTTCGGCGAGGACGCGACCGGCGGGCTGGGAAGCGAGAGCGACACCGTGTCGTTCTATCGCACCGCCGACGCCAGCGACCAGGAGGCGGGCCAGGGCGAGATAATGATGGTCGAGTTGGCCTGCGAGCCGTCGTCGCAGTCCGCGGGCATGGACCTTGTTCGCCGGGTGCGGCGAAACCTGCTGGCCTCGACGTTCTACGACCTGCCCGGCGAGGTGCTCTGCCGCGACGTGCTTGCATTCAACCTGAGGTACTTCGACGGCGTCGAATGGATGGACTCGTGGGACTCCAGCGTCGAGGAAAACACGCTGCCGCTGGCCGTGGAAGTGGACCTCGTGCTGGCGGTCGAGAAAAAGGCCGGCCCCGAGAGCATCCGGAGCATCCAGGGCGGCGCGGGCGGCGAGTATCGGACTATCCACGTGCTGTGGATGCCGAGCAGCTCGCTCCAGCCGGGCCTGCAGATTGAGGCGGAGCAGTAAGGATAGGAAGATGATGACCCGCGACTTGCAAAATGGCGATTCGATGCGGCATGTGCCGCAGCCGCGCCTGCGCGCGGGCGCAATACTGATACTCACGCTTTGGATACTCGTCGTGCTGACGGGGATGGTGTTGGTGCTGGCCCGGTCGATGCGGGTCGAGGGGGCGCGCTCGGCAAACTACGCAGCCGTGCAGCGGGCTATCGGCATCGAGCAGGGCGCCATCCAGTACGTCCTGGCCTGCGTCGACGGGCTCGAGGGGGCCGTGCCGACCGAGGCCAACACTCCCGCCAACGGCGTGATGGTCGGCAACGGGCTGTTCTGGATAATCCGGCCTGACTTCGACGACAACGAGCGGCAGGGATACGGCATCGTTGACGAGGCGTCGAAGATCAACATCAACTACGCCGGCGTGGACGTGCTGATGATGCTGCCGAGGCTGCTGGGCGAGGACGCCGCGGCGATCATCGACTGGCGCGACTCGGACATCAGCCTCACGCCCGGCGGGGCCGAGAGCGAGTTCTACCTGACACTGCCCGACGCATACCAGTGCAAGAACGGGCCCCTGGAGACGGTGGAAGAACTGCTGCTGATTAGAGGCATGCTGCCGGAGGTGCTCTACGGCGAGGACACCAACCGCAACGGCGTCCTGGACGAAAACGAGAACGATGCCGACGAGAGCTACCCGCCGGACAACAACGACGGCACGCTGGACCGCGGGGTATACGACCTGGTCACCGTATACAGCAGCGAACCCGCGGCCGGGGCGTCGGGCGAGGAGTCGGGCGAGGCGTCGTCGGGCTCGCAGCCCGTGGACGTCAACAGCGCATCACCGAACCAGTTGCGGCAGGTTTTCGAGGCGAGCCTCTCTGCCAACCGGCTGGAGGAGATCGTCGCCAGGACCTGGACTCTCAGGCCGTTCAAGAACGTGCTGGACTTCTACTTCCGAACCAAGCTTACTTACGACGAGTTCAAGGCCTTCGCCAACCGGCTGACCGCCAATCCGCCCAGTTCCGGCCGGGGCGGCAGCAGTAGCAGCAACGTCAAGCGCGGGTTGATCAACATCAACACGGCCAGCCGGGATGTGCTTCTCTGTCTGCCGGGCATCGGCGATCCGGAGGCGGGCGCGATCATCCAGCGCCGAGCCGACCAGACCGCCGACGAAGGCATCGCATGGGTTGTCGAGGCCCTGCCCGAGGAAAGGGCCGTGGCGATCGGTTCATTCATCACGAGCCGGTCGTACCAGTTCTCGGCCGACATCGTAAGCGTCTCCGGCAACGGGCGCGCGTTTCGACGGTGCCGGATCGTCGTGGACGCGCGGGAGAGCCCGCCCCGCGTGGTTTACCGCCGCGACCTTACGAGCCTGGGCTGGCCGCTGGATCTGGAGATCATGGACGCGTTGCGGGCGGGCGCTGCGATGGAAGATGTTCTGGAAGAAACCACCGGCCTGGAGGTCCGGTAGAATGCTGTCAAAACGCAGAATTCTGGGCTTGGCAGTGGAAGGCCGTTCTCTGACTGCCGTCGAGCTGGCGCCGCTTAACGGCGGCGCCGAGGCCACGCGCGCCGCCGAGTTCGTCTTTCCGGATGGGCTGGGCCTTCACGACCCGGCCCGTCTGGGCAAGGCGCTGCGGCAGTTTCTCAAGGACCACAAGTTCGTCGCGTCGCATTGCGTCGTCGGCCTGGAGGCCCGCTCGCTGACGGCCCGCAACAAGGCCCTGCCTCCCGGCGTCGGCGGCGAGGTACGGCAGGTGCTCGCGCTTGCGGTCGAGCGCGAGTTCGCCTCGGACCTCAAGGACCTCGTATTCGATTACGCCCCGGCCAGAAAGGGCTCCGAGACGGCGTCGGCCCTGCTCGTGGCGGCGCCGCGAGTAGCCGTCGAGCAGGTTACGGCGATGACCCAGGCCGCGGGCCTCCGCGCCGAGGGGATCACGTCGTCGACGATGGCCCTGGCGGCCGGCAATGCCGAGCCCGGGTGCTTGGTCCTGCGGGTCTTTGGCGGCGGGGCGGAGCTTCTCACCGAATCGGCGACCGGCACCCGAACGATGCGCCCCCTGCCTGTGCCCGCCATGGACGGCACCCCGGCCAACGAATGGCTCGACCGCCTTGTCGCCGAGCTGCGGCGAGTGGTGATGCTCCTGCCGGCCGGCGAATCCGGCGACCACGAGCGGCAACTGGTGATCTGGAACGAAGCCGGCCTGGATGAGAGAACCCGCGACGTCCTGGCCGAGCGGCTCGGCCTGACAGCCCGGCTGGAGTCGGTGCCCCGCGGCGTCCACACCAACGGCCTGGGCACATCGCCACCGCCCGGGCAGTTCTGCGCCGCATCCGCCGTCGCCCTGGCGGCCGTTCGCGGGCACGACCTGCCGGTGGATTTTCTGCATTCCCGGCTGAGCCCGACCGCCAAGTCGGCCTTGCGTCGTCAGGTAGTGTGGGCGGCGGCACTGGTGAGTGTGGTCGTCCTGGCCGGTGCTTTCCTCGTGTGGGACTGGCAAAGCGACCGCGCGGCCGTCGCCGACATGCAAGCCAGGATCAGCCAGCTCGAACCGGCGAAGACCGAGGCTGAAAAAGTCATCAGGCGAACGAAGCTCGCCCTGACCTGGTACGACCGGCGCCCGGAATTCCTCGAATGCGTCAAGCAAGTCACGATGGCGTTTCCGCCGGATGGGAGAATATGGGCCACGCGAGTGACCATCCAGGACCCGGACGAGATGAACGTCGTCCTGGCCGGCAAGGCCGTCAGCGAGGCCGCGGTGCTCGACGTGCTCGACCGCATCAAGGCTAACCCGCGAATGTCGCAGGTGAAATCGCTCTACCTCCGCGAGGCCGGCAGGGACGGGCGCGAGGTGGCGTTCGCAATGGAATTCTCTTTCGGCGGATCGGACTGACCATGGTTTTTTCCAAGCGAGAACGAATCGTCTTCATCCTGACGGCCGCGGCGATCACGGTGCTGGTGCTCGACCAGTACGGACTGACGCCCCTGCTGA
Organism: Phycisphaerae bacterium; assembly: GCA_030610965.1. Lineage (GTDB taxonomy): Bacteria > Planctomycetota > Phycisphaerae > SM23-33 > SM23-33 > JAUWQU01. The sequence continues at coordinate 3,845 of JAUWQU010000074.1, read as the reverse complement.
CAGCACGCGAGAGCGCCAAGATCCTCAAGGCAAAGCTCACGGGCGACCTGGAGGCAACCGACGGCCTGCTCCGCCAGCGCCGCGTGCTTGGCCACAAGTGGCAGGAGATGCTCGCCGGCGGCATGAAGGCCCAGCGGGAGGAAACCGAAAGCCAAGTAATGCACGCCGTCCGCAACTTCTCGCAGGAGGCGGGGCTGAAGCTCTCGTCGCTACTGACGCCGCAGGCAAGATCGACGGATAAAACCGTCCTGCCGGAGGTGTGCGTCCACGCCGGGGGCACGGGGCCCATGCGGGCCGTGTCGGGTTTCATCCGGCGACTGGAAACCGCGAAGTTCCCGCTGAAGATACTTTCGCTCCAGATCAACAGCCGCAAGGAAGGCACGGACGACCTACAGGTGCAGGTCGAGTTTTCGACGCTGTACGCCCCCGACGACAGCCAGTCGCCAGCCAGGACGGGCACTGTGACCGCGGCAATGGGAGGCGGGAAGAAATGACCTTCGGACAACAACTCATACGCATGATCGCGATTCTGGCTCTAGCCGGCGTGGCGATGGCGGCGCGCGACTCGGCGCGCAGGCGCTCGTCCACACGCGCACCCGCACCGGCGGCCGATGCTGACAAGTCCGCCGGGACGGACTTCAGCATCCTCCTGGAACGCAACATATTCGACCGCAACCGGCGCCCGCCCGTCGTCCGCACGACGCAACCCGCGCGCCCCCGTCCAACGTACGTGCCGCCGAAACCCGTCGACGCCGACCAGTACTTCGTGCTCAGGGGCATAGCCCTGGAAGGCTCGCAGTTCACGGCCTTCTTCGAGGACACCAGGGCCGGCAAGATATTGCAGGTAAAGCCGGGCGACGCCGTCGGCAAAGGGCGCATCCCGGCGGTCAACATCGACTCCGCGCAGTACCAGCGCGGCGAGAAGCTCGCGATCATCCACGTCGGCCACACCTTGACTGGCTCTAGGGCCCCGGCCGCGGGGTTTGAGACACCCGCCCCGAGCCCGGTTGCGAGCACTTCGAGGACGGCCCCGTCAACGTCCTCGGCAACGACTCAACCCACCACCGCCCCGGCTGGCGAGCCCACTTCGGCGCCGGCATCGGGCGGTCTACAGGATATTCTCGAAAGAATGCGCCGTCGGCGCGAACAGGAGCTGGGAAGATGAGCATACGACCGTCGGAGACAGCCGCAATGCACGTGATCGCGTCGCGCCGCCCACATGCGGGCTCGCGCCTGCTGGCCATACTCGGCGCCGCGTGCCTGGCCTTCCTGTCCCCCGCCGCCAGAGGACAGAGCGTCCCCGCCGGCGCCGCCGTCATCGAAGAGCCTGGCGCCATGGCCCCCACGACGACCTCCGCGCCGGCGACAATGCCCGCCAGCGCGCCAACAACCGCGCCAACGACCGCGCCGACAACCGCGCCAACAACCGCGCCGGTCGCCGAGGGGCCCGTGTTCCGTAACGGCCAGGTGCTGCCAAGCGGGCAGATTCTGCTGAACTTCCAGAACGTCCCGCTGCGGGAAGTGCTTGTCTATCTCTCGAAGGCCACGGGCCTGATTATCGTCGGCGAGCCGGTCCTCGAAGGCAAAGTCACGGTCATCAGCCGGGTGCCTATAAGCCTGTCGGAGGCAGTGCTGCTGCTGGACACCGTCCTGCGTCAGAAGGGCTACGCCGCGGTCTACACCGGGCGGAACCTCAAGATCGTCGGGTTGGCACAGGCGGCCAAGGAGAACATCCCCGTCCAGTTCGGCAACGACCCTGCCAAGCTAACCGTCTCCGACCGCATGGTCACGCAGGTGATCCCCATCCGTTTTGTCGACGCGACGCGGCTGCGGACGGACCTTGCGGCCCTGCTGCCCGCCACGGCGGTAATGTCGGCCAACCAGGCCAGCAACTCGCTGATCCTCACCGACACCCAAGCCAACGTCCGCCGGATCCTGGAGATCATCGCGGGCCTTGACGGGCAGATGGGCGCCGAGGCCACTGTGAAGGTCTATAAGCTCGAGTACGCCGACGCCACAACCACGGCCAGGCTGATAACGGACCTGTTCGCCCCGGACCAGGGCCAGCAGAGCCAGCGACGGATGCCCTTCATGTTCGGCAGCTTCGGCCGGGGCGGCGATCGTGGTAGCGGCGACCGAAATCGCGGCGGCAGCAGCAGCAGCGGCAGCACGAGCCGGCAGTCCAAGGTGACCGCCACAGCCGACACGCGAACCAACAACCTCGTCGTCAGCGCCTCGCCGGAAACGCTGACCGTCATCGACGGCGTCGTCAAGGAACTGGACTCCAACCCCACGGCGGAGGAAGCCGTCTTCATCTATCCGCTCAAGAACGCACGGGCCGAAAACGTCGAGGCCGTGCTGAACAATATCTTCGGATCAGGCACCTCATCCAGCAGGGGCGGCGCGACGTCCGGCCGGACCTCGTCAACCGGTTCGACGTCCAGCTCGCGGTTCGGGTCGTCCAGCTCGCGGACCGGGTCGTCCAGCTCGCGCTTCGGGTCATCGTCGACCGGTTCGCGGTTCGGCACGTCGTCCAGCAGATTCGGCGGGACCACAACCTCAGGAAGGTCCTCGTACGGCCGCTCGTCGTCCATAGGCCCGCTAGGCGCAGCCGCCGGCGACCTGGCCGGGCAGGTCTTCGTCGTAGCCGACGTGGACACCAACTCGCTGCTGGTCCGCACGGCCAGCAAGAACTTCGAGCGCGTCAAGGCGATCCTCGAGGAGTTGGACCGCCCGACGCGGCAGGTGCTGATAAAGGTACTCATGGCCGAGGTCACGCACGACAACACGACGGACCTGGGCGTGGAGTTTTCCGCACTGAACATCGGCATCGGCAGTTCGACGACGTCCATCGGCACCGATTTCGGCGTCGGCGCCGCCTCAGGCGGACTGGTCACCAAGGTCGTAGACGCCGACTTCACAGCCACACTCCGGGCACTGGCGACGGTCGGGAGGCTCAACGTCCTCTCGCGCCCGTACATCCTGGCCAGCGACAACCAGGAGGCCTCCATCATCGTCGGAAACGTCGTGCCGTTCATCCGCGACTCCCGGATCACGGACACCGGCCAGACCATCAACACAATCGAGTACGAGGACATCGGCATCATCCTGGACGTCCTGCCGCACATCAACCCCGAGGGGCTGGTCATAATGGACATCGCCCCGGAGATCTCCACGTTTACCGGCACGACCGTGCCCATCAGCGAGACCGTCAACGCACCGGTCTTCGCAAAGAGGTCCGCCCAGACGCGAGTGGCTATCCGCAACGGCCAGACCATTGTCATCGGAGGGCTCATGGAAGACCGCATCATCGATACGATAGAGAAGGTGCCGGGCCTTGGCGACCTGCTTTGGATAGGCCCGCTGTTCCGGCGAACCATCAAGACCAAGTCCAAGACGGAACTGCTGATCTTCATTACGCCCCACGTGGCCGCCCTGCCCGAGCAGCTCCAGCAGATGGCCAAGGAAGAGAAGGAAGGCGGCAAGGAATTCAACAAGCCCGAAAACAAGGTCGCGCTCGACGAGCAGCTCGAGGGAATGAAGCTCGGCGCGACCACGATGCCTGCCGGCCCCACCACCTTACCCACCATTATAATATCGGACCCGAAGCGAGAGCAGCCCCGGCGAGATGGAGATAACGATGACCGAAGGCCGTAGGACAGCCCTGACCGCGTGTCTGCTAGTCCTGGCCGCGCCGCTGGCGGGCTGCCGGTTCGAACGTGTCACGCCGGAGCCGAAGGCCTTCACGCTGAATCCCACGCTCGACCCGTGCGCCGCGCGCCTGCACGACATAGCCGGCTCGCTGCTGCTCTACTTCGCGGCCGCCGGAGACCTCCCGCCGAACC
>JAUWQU010000335.1 GCA_030610965.1 Phycisphaerae bacterium | reverse complement strand
AGACGTCCTTGTTGGAGTCCGTCTCGAACCACTTGCGGCTGAGGCTGACCAGTCCGACGGCGTAGGCGTCGCGCTGGAGCTTGCGAAACTCGCTCATCGGAAGCTTCATGTCCTTGGCCAGCTCCTTCTCCAACGGCTTGCGCCCAAGCTGGGCCTCCAGGCGCTGCAGTGAGTCCTTGAGCTTGTGGGCCCGGCTGCGGACGAGGCGGGGAACCCAGTCCATGCTGCGAAGCTCGTCGAGAATGGCCCCGCGGATTCGCGGCGCGCAGTAAGTCTCGAACTTCACCCCCCGCCCGGGATCGAAGGCGTTCACCGCATCAACCAGGCCGAAAATCCCCGCCGAGATCAGGTCGTCGACCTCAACTTCGTCGGGAAGTTTCGTGTGCAGCCGCTCGGCCGTGTACTTCACGATCGGCAAGAAGTTCTCGATGAGGCGGTTGCGGATGGCCTCACCCTTCGAGGCGCAGAACTTCTTCCACAACACGTCAAGCTCCTCTTTCGTCGCCTTGTTGCCTGTTAGCTTCATAACGGCTTGCTCCTTCCCGTTTGCTCCGCTACTGAACCACCGACAGTCGCCTCAGTCACCATGAAGGTGTCGGGTGTACGAAGTGAATTACCTATAATCTGCATTTAACTCATTCTATCTTAACGGTGTATTTTATCTCGTCAACCCATATTACCATAATTTTGCAACATTATTTTGGCTAATGGTCCGCACATGTATACGTAAGAGGGTAATGCCACAACCCTTACACGCACATGAGACCCGTGGCGATCTTGGCGCGGATTTTCCCCGGGCTTTGCGCGAGAGAGGCGTCAGGAGGGTTGTCGGCCTCCATGCCGCATGTTCGTTTACGTGAAGCGAATCCATTCGCTTTCCTTGTTAGCCGGACCCATCCTGGGCCCCGGCCGGGGCATCATGCAAACCAGTTGGCCACCCGTCGGAAGAAGCCTTGCTGCTGTCCGACCAGCGACTCGCCGCTCCTGAGCCTGGCCGCCAGAGCAGCCAGACATCGGCTGGCGGAGCATCTCGGGTACGCCAATACGAACGGCTCGCGTTTTCGGACGGCCTCGGGAACCTTCGGGTCGGCGAGGATGTAACCGGCATCGAATATCCGCTGGCCAAGGAACTGCCTCGCCACGGTCGCGATCCGTTGATGCGTCAGCCTGGCCTCGTGCCGGTTGGTCGCCATGTTGACCAGCAGGCTGACGTGGCCGCCGTAGCGGCGCTGCGTGATGGCCTTGACCACCGCGTAGCCGTCGGTGACGGCCGTCGGCTCGGGCGTGGTCACGACCATGATGTGATCGGCGCCGCACGCGAAGCTCATCACGTCCGGGCCCAGCCCGGCGCTGCAATCGACGACGATCACGTCGTTGTCGGCCTCCAGGTGCCCCAGCGAACGCAGCAATTGCGCCCGCTGGAATTCCGACAGATCGGCCAGTTTGGCCAGTCCGCTTGCGCCCGGAATCAACTGCACGCCGCTGGGCAGGTCGATAATGATCTGCTCCAGCGTATGACTGCCCGCGATGACGTGCGAAAGGTTCGCCCGCACCGCCACGTTCGCCAGCACGTCCAGGTTAGCCAGGCCCAGGTCGGCGTCGACCAGCGCCACGCGGTTTCCCGCGGCCGATAGAAGTATCGACAGGTTCATCGCGACGTTGCTCTTGCCAACGCCGCCCTTGCCGCTGGCAACCGCGATCGTGCGTGCCGTCCTGCTGGAACGCATCAACTCCCGAAGTTTGCTTGCCTGATCTTCAGCCGCCATTTCCCTCTTCTCCGAACCGCCCGGTCAGAATGCACTCAGCCAGGTTATCGGCGTTGGCCCGAGCAATGTCTTCCGGCACATCCTGTCCGGTGGTGACGTAGCTTATCGGGCCGCCGCCAGCCTCCGAAACATTCAAGAATACGCCGAAACTACCCGCCTCGTCAAGCTTCGTGACGATAATCCGATTGGCCCCGAGAGGGACGAACCGCTCCAGAACCTTCGTCATGCACGCCCTGTTCGCCGTGGCTGAGACCACAAGATGCACCTCGTCCGGCTCGGCCGCCGCGGTGAAGCTCTTGAGCTGGCTGAGCCGCAGCCGGTTGTTCTGGCTTCGCCCGGCCGTGTCGATGAGCACCACGTCCAGGCCTCGCATGGCCTCGACAGCCTGGTGGAGTTCCCCGGCCGTCAGGACCGCGCGAAGCGGGACTTCTATAATATCGGCATATGTCCGCAATTGGTCCACCGCGGCGATGCGATATGTATCGATAGTGATAAGCCCAACGGTCTTTCCTTCGCGCAACTTATAGTTGGCGGCGAGCTTTGCGATTGTGGTGGTCTTGCCGACGCCGGTCGGGCCGATCAGGGAAATAACCTGTGCCCGCCCCTGGCGGGCCTTGCGGGCAGGCTCGGCCTGGCCCGTGCGGATGTGGGCGGAGAGAAGCTTGCGAAGCTCGGCGCGGAGAAGCTTACGGTCGGCAAGTTGCTCGCCGGTGAGGCTCATGCAGAGCTGCTTGAGCAGCTTCTCGGCGAAGGCAGGGTCTACATCCTGCCCGACCAGTTGCTTCTGGAGATGCTTGACCTCCACCGGCACACCGGGCCAGGCCTCGACGGCAGCGCCGGCCGGCCTTTGCAGCAGTTCATCCATCATCCGCCGGATTTCGTGGACCTGCCCAGCCAACTGTTGCGGCCCGACCGGCGCGGTCGGCGCGTCCGTCGGGGCGTCGTCGGCCTGCAAGGCCAGTGCGGCCTTGGCGGGGGCGTCCACCGCCGTTTCGCCCTCGTCGCGCGACTGGGCCTCATACGTGCCACTGCCGAGGCGCTGCGGCACGTTGAGGTTCGGCGAGGCCGTCACCTCCCATATCTGCCTTCGCCAGAATCTAAGCAGGCCTCCCCGGCGGAACGTGCGCGTGTGCAGGATTACCGCATCGCGTCCGAGGTCCCGCTTTACCTCGGCCAGGGCTTGAGCCATCGTCGGGGCTTGGTAGGTCTTGAGTGTCATGATTCGATACCCACACTTTCCATGGAATGCACTTCGACTGATTCTATCTCGTTATATCCCAGCACCGCGGCTTCAGGAATCGCCGGTGCGATCAGTTGCCGTATCGTCGTCCTTACGTCCGGGCTGCACAGCACAACCGCCGCCCGCCCACGCTGGCGAAGCCGGCCCAGGGCCTCGCCCACCTGCCGGCCGACGCGCGCGGCCAACTCGGCCGGGACAGCCGACAGCGCCGGCCGACCCGCGGGGCCAACGTGCGCGTGCAGCGTCTCCTCCAGCGACGGATCGAGCGAAACGCACCAGAGCTTGCCGTCTTCGTCGCAGTACTGCTGGCTTATCGTGCGGGCGATGTGCTGGCGGACATGCTCGACGAGCGTGTCCACGTCGTCGGCGACCGCGGCCGACTCGCACAGGGCCTCGAGAATCATCTCGAGGTCGCGAATAGCCACGCGTTCCCGCAGCAGCGCCTGGAGGACCTTCTGTATCTGCCCGATGTTCAGCTTGCCCGTGACCTCGGCCACCAGGTCGCCCGCGGAGTTCTTGAGTCCGTCCAGCAGCTCCACCACGCGCTGGCGCGATAGCAGCACCTGCGCGTGGCGGCGGACCACCTCGGCCAGATGCGTGACCACGACGGCGGCCGGGTCGATAACGGTGTAGTTCATCCGCTCGGCCTGATCGCGCTGGGAAGGGCTTATCCAGACCGCGGGCGTGCCGAAAGCCGGCTCTTCCACCTCCCGGCCGAGAACCTTGCCCGTCACGTGCTCGCCCGCGACGGCGAGCAGTTGGTTCGGGTACAGCCGGGTGCCGGCGACCTTCGCGCCGCGGACCTTGATGACGTATCCGCGGGCGTCGAGCCCGAGGTTGTCGCGAATGCGTATCGGCGGCACGATCAGGCCCAGCTCGATGGCCATCTGGCGGCGCAGCACGGCGATGCGTTCCAGCAGGTCGCCGCCCTGGTTGACATCCACAAGCCGGACCAGGGCGTAGCCCAGCTCGATCCGCATCGGGTCGACGGTGAGCAGTTGCTCGACGTTCTGGTTCATCGCTTCGGCGCCGCCTGTAGCGCCCACCGCGTCGCCGGTGTCGGAGTCGGCGCCCGCCTGGCCATCGGTGCGCCCGCGGCGCAAGAGCAGCGCCGCCAGAGCGATGCACCCGATGCCGAGAGTCAGCAGCGGGCCCTTGGGCAGGCTCGTCAGCGACAGCGCCCCGAGGAACACCGCCGTGATGATAAGCACGGTCGGTCGGCTGGCGAGTTGGCTGAGCACCTCCTCGCCCAGGTTGCTCCGCGACGTGCCCCGCGTGACCACAAGCGCAGCCGCGACGGAAACGAGGAACGCGGGAATCTGCGTGACCAACCCGTCGCCGATGGTAAGCCGGGTGAAAAGGCTCGCCGACTGCGAGAGGTCCCAGCCGTACTGCATCATCCCGACGTAGAGCCCGCCGAGAATGTTGATCCCGGTGATGAGCGCGGCCGCGACGGCATCGCCGCGGAGGAACTTGCTCGCGCCGTCCATCGCGCCGTACATGTCGGCCTCGCTGGCGATCCGCGTGCGGCGCTGCTGGGCCTCAGCCTGGGTAATCATCCCGCTGGCCAGGTCCGCGTCGATGGCCATCTGCTTGCCGGGCATCGCGTCGAGCACGAACCTCGCCGCGACCTCGCTGATGCGGGCGGCGCCCTTGGTGACCACCACAAACTGGATGATGACCAGTATCGCCAGCACCACCACGCCGACAGCCAGCGAGCCGCGGGCGACGAACTCGCTGAACGACCATATAACATGCCCCGCGGCCGTCTGGGCCTCGAGGATCGACCTGCCACTGTCCCCGGCCGTGAGGATCAGCCGGGTCGATGCGATGTTGAGCACCAGCCTGAAAAGCGTCGCGCCGAGCAGCACCGACGGCAGCACGCTGAACTCCAGCGGCGTGCGAATGTAGATCGCCGTCAGCAGCACGATGGCCGAGAGCATGATGTTGGCCGCCAGCAGCAGGTCCATCACGCCCGGCGGAAGCGGCACGAGCACGACGAATATCAGCGCAGCGGCGCTGATCGGCAGCAGCATCCCGCGATGCCTGCTGACCGCCTGGGCCATGCGATCGATTGTCGCCGGTCTCTCAGCCATTGTCCTCGTCCACGCCTGCGAAGGGCCTCTGGTTTGGCTTGGCCTTCGCGCTGCCCGTCGGCGGCGACGCCTCGCCGACTCGCCGGACCTCCACCTGCTTGCCAAGCTGCCGGCCAAGCTGCCGGCGGCGCATGCGCGTCGCCCAGGAGCCGTCGGCACGCTTCATGTCTTCGAGCCACTCGCGGCGCGTCATGCGGAGGTCGCGCCGGTGCTGCCATCGCTGGTAAAGGTATTCCACGATCCCCAGCACCAGCAGGCACAGGCCCACCCGCAGTATCACCACGGCCGCCAT
>JAUWQU010000780.1 GCA_030610965.1 Phycisphaerae bacterium | reverse complement strand
GCGCCGCAGTGGGTTTTGGTGCCGGCCGGGCGCGCAGGAGGAAATTTCGGGGCCAGATACCACAATTGGTTTACATCCCTGTTTTGTGACGGGAAGCTTACGCCAGAATGTCGATGAGCATTGCCGGGCGGGAGTCGGCTTTGAGTTGGCCGGGGGCGTGGTCGAGATAGCGGTCGTTTACCCAGTCAGCCAGGCGGGGCCGGCTCGCGTCGCGGGGCCGCCGCGTGACGCAGACCGTGTGGATAACGGGCTCGCAAACGCCCAGGTCGCCGTGGCTTACGTCGATGGGTTCGCCGCGATTGGCCAGTGACGCCTCGACGCAACGCTTCCGCTTTGCGAGGGCAAGCTGGGTTGGCTGTCGCTGCGTCATGGCCAGGGCTTTCGCCTGCCGCCGCGGCCGAGTTCCATCGTCGCTCGCGGGGCAATCGGTCTGGAAAGCCTGCCCTCCGTGGCCTGGCTACATCTTTCTTTCTCCCGGTCGGCCGGTTTCGCAACAGGCGATTTGCCCGACCGATCATTGTATTCTATCATGGCCGCAGGAAACGGTCAATCCGCCGGCCGAAGGCAAGGGCATGGGCCAGTGGCCGCGACTTTGTGAATGCAACAGCTTCATGGACGCCCAGTTACAGGAAAGCCCGAAGGCGGGCGGCCTCGGGTTCGTCGCGATTTATCGCATTTATCTGCGCCGGCCAAGGCGCGGGGGGCAGCCCATTTTATGCAGTCGTTTCAAACGGAAGGTCCGGCGTCCACCGGCTGCGGTCGCCGGTGTTGGGGGTGAATACCTCGAAGCCCAGGTAATTGCCAAACGCCTCCCACAGGACGTTGCCGACCTGGCTGCGGCTCATGGCCACGTGGTGCGGGAAGTGCCGCAGCAGCACGTTCTTATAGAACCGCTGGATGCCCGGCATGCGGACCCACCCGTAAGAGCCGAACGTCTCGGCCCTGTTGGGCTCGACGCAGCCTTCGATGATGGCCAGCTTGTGCTCGCCGTCATTGCCCTGCGCGGCTCGGCAGAGCGTAACGGGCCCGTCCTGCATGACGAACTCGACCACGCCCATGGCCCTGTCCCGCCCGGTGGTTCCGGCGATGATCTCCTGGCAGCCCATCCGCGGCCGCACCTTGGCCCAGCTTGTCGGGAACACGCCGCAGTGCCAGCAGTTAACCAATTCCGGGTCCTCGTTGTGGACGTTGTTCCAGTCGGCCAGGCAACTGGGCCCGCCGCAAGCCAGTTGCAGAGCGTGCATAGACATCGTGCCGAGTATGTCCGCCTCGCACGCGCACGGGATGCCGCGATCGTCCAGCCGGCTCATGGTCGTGCATGGACAGATGCCCAGATTCTCCTGTATGCTCGTCCAGCACTGAATCCCCAGCGCGTCGAGGCCGCGGTCGGCGGCGAAACGCTTCAGGAAGACCTCCAGCTTGCCTATCTTGTCCAGAATCGCGTCGCTGACGGCGGAGCAGTCGATGGCCTTCTTCATGTCGCGAACGACGGCCCGGACGGCGGCGTCGGTGGCCATCCGCTCGATGCCGCCGAAGACCTCCGAGAGGTCCAGCGAGACGACGGTGGGCCCGAGCTTCTGAAGGGCCTTCTCACTGTAGCGGCAGGTCCAGAACGCGTCCGGCCGGGCGCCGATCTGGCCGTAGCGAGCGTTGCGTATGCCGCCGACCACGCGGCAGACGGCAAGGAATCGCTCGACGGTCCGCTGGAAGCCTTCTTCGTGCGGGTAGCAGATGGGCGTTTCCGGCACGGAGTACGCCCTGCCGAGTTGCCGCAGGGCCTCGCCGATGCTCAATAGGCCGCAGAAGCTGTCGCGCCGCGGCGTAGTCGGTGTGAGGACCTCCTCTTCCTGGCAGCCGAAGATAAGGATCGGCACGTCCAGGCCGGCTTCCTTGACGCACAGGCCCACCCCCTGCTCGTCGCCGAAGTTGACGGCCGAGACCACGATGCCGTCGACCCGCTCTTGTGCGAACAATCGGCCGACCTTTACGGCCTCCTCGCGGCTCTCGACGCAGCCGACCTTGGTGTCCTTGTCAGACGGTACGACGACCTTTGCCCCTGCCTTCTTGAGTGTCCTTATGGTCTGAGCCCGCATTCGGGCGGCCAGTTTATCGGAAAAAAAGCCGCGATTGGCGGGTATGAAACCGACTGTCACCTTCCTGGCCAGGCTTTTCATGGACTGCTCTCCCTTAAAGTGGACTCGATTGCCGGGCTCCAATATACGATTACCGCAGAAAGAACCCCATAAGGTTTTGCGTTTTCTCCTTGCCAGATCAGACATTCCGGGTTATAACAGTATGTGGAGGTGCGGTGAGGGCTCAACTCGCCGTACATAAGTCGCTCAGCCATATGTGTTGGCTTGTTCTGACAAACGTGAGGCTCGGCAAGCCCCGCTCAGGCCCGCTCGAGTTATGGAAGATGGAGGAGAAAAACGCTCGCGTCTTGCAGGTTTTTCTATGCAAGACGAGGATTTGCCGGTCCTGAGGCTCATAGGCCCCAGCCGACTCTTTCAGCAGGTCCTTCGCATTGTGGACTCAGTGGCGACCAATGACTGTGTCGTCCTGTTGGAAGGCGAGTCGGGTACGGGTAAGGAGCTTCTGGCCCGCAGGATCCACATTCGCAGCCAGCGGCGCGCCGCGCCGTTCATCCCTGTCAACTGCGCCGCCAT
>JAUWQU010000029.1 GCA_030610965.1 Phycisphaerae bacterium | reverse complement strand
CCCCACATGGCCACGGTGGCGGCGGCGTGGAACTGGAAGTTGTCGTTGTCGCCCTGGAAGTCGGTCCAGCGGAACTGCTGGTACCTGCCGTCCACGTCGGCCTTGACGAGCTTGGCGGCCCGCGCGACGGCGGCGGGCGTCATCTTGTCGCGGTAGAAGACCAGCGCGTGAGCCATGTCCAGCGTGTGTACGTCCTGGTGGGCGATTATGGCGTTGGCCTTGCGGATAGCCTCGGCCGTGCCGAGTTCGAAGAACGGCGCCACGTACGCCGATTGCTCCAGCGACCGCCACGGCCCACCACCCTCGGCGACCCACTTGCCCTGATCGTCGAACTTGTCGATCCGCTGCCGCGCGAAGTCATGAACAAACTCCTGGGCCCGGAGCCACTGCCCGTCGCGATCATAGACGTCCGATTCCTGGCTCAACTGCCCGGCCTGGCAGCCCGTGAAGGTGCATAGGGCAATAAGAAACGTACCGACCAGCACGCGGTTCCGACAACAGTTGAGGCTTCTCATATTGGTTGGGCTCCTTCCGGCCAGCAGTATGCCGGCGACCGATCGGCCGCCGCATGCTTACGTTGAACCCCGCCGGCGCGCGGAGGGCTCGCAACATTGCGTCGCCGGAAAGGGCCGCGTCACGCCTTGAATTCCTCCGGCCGGAGGGAGAGTTTTCTTTCGGCTTTGATGGCCTGGTCCACTTTCAGGATGGTCACTGCGGTTTCGAAGCCGACTTCGGCGGGGCAGTTGAGTTTTTCCGTGCCGCGGACGGCGCGGAAGAAGTTTTCCAGGTGCGGCTGGTGCTCGGTCTTGGGCGGTAGGGGGACTGGGATAGGCGGGTAGTCCCGCCTGGGAGATGGCGGGCCATCCATAAAGGCTGCAAAGTCCAGGCGGCCCTCTTTCTTGGGCGGGATCTTGCCCGTGGCGATGTCCTGCCTGAGCTGTTTCTCCGCCTCGACGGCCATCTGTGCGCGCATTTCTGCTTCCCAGCAGCTTATCGGCGCGGAGTACTCCCGGTGGAAGCCGCCCTTGGAAGCGTCTTCGGAGATCGTGGCTGAGCCCTCGGTGCCCATGAAGACCTCCTTGTATCCCCCGTGGCTGGTGGTGGAGAACAGGTCGTATGCGCCGCGGACGGTGTGCCTGGCGCCCCTGTCGAACTGGTCCCACTCGTAGACGGCGATGATGTTGTCCCACCATTGCATCTCGGGATAATTCTCGGCGCCGCCGCTGGCCATAACGCTCCGCGGCGGGCCGCCGATGATCCAGCTCAGCACGTCGACCTGGTGGCTGCCGAGGTCCGCCATCGGCCCGCCGGAGTACTTGCGATACCACCGCCAGTTTCGCAGGTGCTGCATGTTCTCGTAGCCGTAGCGGCGCAGCGTGGCGGCGTCGAGATCGAACTTGGCCTTTCCGGTGACAGTCAGCGGCCGGGCGCGGTTCCAGTTGCCCGCCACGTGCGTAAGCCGGCCGCAGACCTTCCTGTTGACGATGGCGTCCTGCAGCGTCCGGTACCGCGGGTTGCTGCGGCGCTGATGGCCGATCTGGAGCAGCCTGCCCGTCCGCCGCGACGCCTGGACCATCTTGCGGGCGTTATCGATGCTGTTGGACATCTCCTTCTCGCAGTACACGTCCAGCCCGGCTACCAGGCACGCGATGGCGTGCTCGTGGTGGACCCAGTCCGGCGAGGCGACGATCACCGCGTCGAGGTTGCCCTTCTCCTTGTCGAGCATGTCGCCGTAGTCGACGTATTGGGAGACCGGTTGCTTGTACTTGCCCAGCATGCGCGCCTGATAGTTCCGGTGGTGCGGCCAGATGTCGCAAACGGCCCGGAACGTGACGTTCTCCGCCTTGCGGCACTTGAGTATGCTGGTGGTCAGCACGTAGCCCTCCGTGCCGCAGCCGATAACCCCGAGGCGAATCACGTCGCCCCTGTTGGCGGCGTGAAGTATCCGCGGAGCGGCGATGGCAGCGGCGCCGATAGCCCCGGCCGCGACAGCGGACTTCAGGAAGTCGCGCCGGTTGAGGCCCTTACGATTGCCGGGAGTTCGTTGCTGTCTCATGTCCCTATTCCCTTCGCTCGATATGACTCGGATTCGCCCGCGCGCCCTTGTCCTGGCCCGCAGCCGGTTCGGGCTATCTCGCCCCGCGCCGCACTGACTGTCCTGACTTGTGCTTCTCTGCGCATACCACGAACGTGGCGGCGTTTTATTAGGGATGGAATGAAAGCGGGGCGGAACCCGTTCTTCAATACGGCAGGGCCAGGGCGTCGCAGAGGAATTTCATCAGGGGCGTGGCGGCGGCGAAGGCCTTGGTTGCCTGGGCGGGAAGCTTGGGCGAGCGCATGTCGGCTCGCGGCAGGTCGATTACGCCGAGGAAGTCCTTGCGCTTGATGTCGTCGATGCAGGGGTGGTCGGCGTCGAAGTCGCGCGGGGGGCGCTTGAGCGTGTCGCCCGTTACGGACCCCCAGACCCTCTTGAAAGCCTTGTTATCCCGGGCCGCGAGCCACAAGCCCGGGGGGCCGGCGATTCGCGTGCGGAGGGCGGCCAGGGCGGCGGAGGGCGGCCGCCACGTGCCGCACGCGAGGAAGCACTCCTTAGGGTCGATGTGGAAGTACAGGCCGGGCGCGTGGACGTCGTCGCAGCGCTCGTGTCGGAACTGGATGCCGATGTTCGTCTTGTACGGCGTCTTGTCGGGCGAGAATCGCGTGTCGCGGTAGATGCGCATCAGCGACCCGCCGTTGGGGCTGGGATCAGCGTAGATGTGTCGCGCGACGCGTTCCAGCGGCCCTGCCATCGCCTCGATGAACGCCAGGGCCGGGCCGCGGACCGACTGCTCGTAGCGGTCCTTGTTGGCCCGGAACCAGTCGCGATTGTTGTTCTTGGCCAGGTCCGCCAGAAACCGCACCGTGTCAGCCGGGAAACCGTTAAATGCCTTCGCCATCGCAGGTAGCTCCTTTTCGGCGCCGGCCGAGCCGAAGCCGGCGGCTGACCGATGACATTGTAGACACCTGCTCATGAGAGTTGGAAAAGCAATCCCAACCGGCCGGCGGTTGGCTGTCCTGGCCAAGGCGCGGCAGCTTCGCGGGGCCGCAACGCAAATGGCTCAACTTCGCCCGCTGGAGGGGTAGGCAAGGTAGCAAGAATGTGGTATAATAATGGTGATAACATTCGGCTATGAGGCCATGTCTTTGCGTCGCGGGCGCCTTGGGGGCTTTCGCGACGGTCGTTGACGTTCTATCTGCCCCGGTGCCGGCAAGCCGTCAGTGCCGGGAAGGCGTACCGAGCATGCACCTCGCCGCAGGTGCGGGGCGCTGCGAGCAGTCGCCGTAAGGGATGACCGCCGTGAGCCGGCGATCCTGGCCGGCGGGAGGATCGAGAGAGATGAAGTCGCGCCGCTGCTGGTTTGTCGGGGGCATGACGGTTGTGATCGCCACGGCCTTGGTCGCCGGTGGCGGGCGCGCCGTCGCGGCGATGCCTGACGGGCAGCGTGGCGACGGCGTGGTGGACATTCACGTCGGCGGGCGTGACCTGATAATTCACACCGACGGCTCGGTCGTCAACGGTTTCATTCTCACCTCCGACGCCGGGCTGCTGGCGGGCGAGCCTTACGCCGGCGGCGTGGGCCTGTTCGTCACGGACAACGACTGGATGTTGGCCGACCAGTTCGGCTACGCGTTGACCGGCCTGCACGACCTTGGCCGGGCGCTGGCGATTGAGACGGACCTCACCGCCCTTGGGGCGGATCTGACGCTGGCGTATACGCTGGAGGGGCAGGCGGGCGTCGTCACTGGCACGATCATGCTGGCGGCGCCCGGCGACGCCGACCTCGACGGCCTGATTGGTTACGGGGACCTTTCGCGCATGATCGACGCGTTCGGCGCGCAGGCGGGCGCCGTATGGGTGGACGGCGACTTCACCGGCGACGGGGCGGTCAGTGGCCGGGATTACATCGTGCTGAAATCGAACTTCGGCTCCGGCGCCGTGCTCGCTCCACCAGCGAGCGCCGACGGCGCGGCGCCGGAGCCGGCATCGCTGGCGATTCTGGCCGCGGGCGCTGCCATAGCGCACCTGGCAGGGCCCACTCGGCGGACCAATCGCGCGCCCGCCAAACCACAAAACTCGCGGACTCAGAAAAGGAGCAAGAGATGAAAACGACACAAGTTCCGTACGTTGCGGCGGCGCTGGCCTGCGTGTGGTTGCTTGCCGGCCTGGCGATGGCCGAGGACGTGTATCGGCGGCAGACGATCGTCAACGGCAGCGGTCAGACCGCCAACGACCTGCACATCGAGTTCGACTACCGAGCAGATGGAGCCACCGTCCGCCCGAAGGACCAGCCCCCCGGCCACGACGGGGACGGCGCATGCTCGGGCACCCCGTATGGGCGGATAATCGACTTCGCCCCGCCGGACAGTTTCGGCACGGTAGCTCCCGGCGGCGTGGCGTACCTGGACTACCACTACCCAAGCGGTGTGGGGGGAGTGAACGTCAATGCGGACAACTCCTACTTCACCCTGGACGGCAACGCACTGCCGGGCTTCATCAAGCAGGGCCGGAAGATGGCGATCTCTCGAAGCACCTACTATGAACTGACCGACGTGAGAATCACCAACGACTCGGCCGGGCCGCTGACGTATCAGAACGTTTGGTTGTTCAAGGACAATTCGCTGCTGAACTGGAACATGGACGGGTATTTCCTGCCGTCCGGCATTCCGGTGATGGGCTTACCGACGACTTTCACGCTGAATCCCGGCGAGGAGATGGTTCTGCCCTTCGGACCGACGACGCCTTACACGTACGCGCTGGTCACGATGGAGTCATTTCCCACCGGCGCCCCGGCCGAGTTGGCCTTGGACTACCTGGGGGTCCGCTCCGGCCCGCCGGATGCGCTGCTGACCTACAACTGGGTCACCGGCCAACTCGTCATGGACACCGGCCCCAACCTGCTCAACGGCTTCGTCATCCACTCGCGGGACGCCGAGTTCACCGGCCTGGCCGCGCTGCCGCCGGGGTTCACGTTCAACACGGACACGCCGGAGGTGATAGCCTCGCAGTTGGGCGCGGTTCTGGCGGGGCTGCACGACTTCGGGCCCGACGCCGTTAATCGCGAGCTGCTCTGGAATGCCGCCGAGGGCCGGTGGGACTGCGACGACTGGACCTTCACGTACACGGTCGAGGGCGTGGAGAGCACCTTTTACGGCAACATCGAGTTGGCCGGCGAGCTTCCCGGCGACACAGACCAGGACGGCGACGTAGACGCCTGGGACATCCAGCAGATCCTGGCCGCCAACCGCTACCTCACCGGCAGCGCGGGGAGCTGGGAGCATGGTGATTTTAACGGCGACGGGTTCGTGGACTACGTGGACATACAGATGATCCTGGACCACGGCCAGTACGACCAGGGCCAGCAGCAGGTGCTGATAGGCATGATCCCCGAACCGGCGACGCTGGCCCTGATGGCCTGCGGCGGACTGGCCCTGCTGCGCCGCCGCCGCCGGAGGTAGCGCGCCGGGAAACGGGCGTCTCCTCATGTTGACAATCCTCCGGCCTGTCGCTAAGGTCCCAGGCAGGAAGCCAGCGC
The DNA here is from genome assembly GCA_030610965.1 of Phycisphaerae bacterium. Lineage (GTDB taxonomy): Bacteria > Planctomycetota > Phycisphaerae > SM23-33 > SM23-33 > JAUWQU01. The sequence continues at coordinate 6,818 of JAUWQU010000029.1, read as the reverse complement.
ATACGGTGGAGTTCTCATGGCAATGGCCGGCAACACTGTCGACACCACGAAGTTCAACCCCCAGGCGGTTTTGCCGTATGAACTGCGGCTCTTGGACTTCCAGACCGCGATGCAGGACGTGTACGACTTTTTCCGCGACGTCAACGCCCTTCTCACCAAGAAGGGCTTGAGGCGTCTGGACGACATGCTGCGCCCCGCCATCATGTCCGGAGTTCTATCGGACATGATGACTGCAAGCCTCGCCAGCCACTCGAGGGTCTTGACGGAGAATCGTTTTTTCAACGGGCACCCCGACCTGGTTGTGCAGGGCGTGTATCCTGACAACAGCGTGAAAGCCGGCGCGGAAGGCGTCGAAATAAAGACCACAAGGAAATCAGGGGGAGCGGTGGACACGCACGGCGCCAGGCAGCAGTGGATGTGCGTCTTCGTCTACGGCGTGGACACCACCTCGGAGCCAGCCTCCAAGCGACGGGCCATGAGCTTTACGGAAGTGTACCTCGGCCAGGTAACCGTTGACGATTTTCGACGGAACCCTCGAGGAGAATTGGGGACCAGGACCGCGACCCTCCACAAGGAAGGCATCCAGAAGCTCAGGCGGAATTGGCTTTACAAGTTGTGACCTGCCCGTTCGGTTGGTACTTGCTCAATGGCGGGATCGCCTTGCAGGCCATGTCGAAGTAGAATTCGTCTTTCTCCACTCCGATGCTCTGGTATCCGACGGATTCCGCAGCCGCCATTGTGGACCCTGCTCCGGCAAATGGATCGAGGACGACTCCCTTGCCCATCGGCAGCACAGCCCGGACAAGCTGACGCAGGAATGCCTGCGGTTTGAGGCTGGGATGGGGCGCCAGGTCGCGTTCCTGTTTCCTTGTCGGGCCGGAGCGAATCACGTCTCCGAACGGCCTGTTTTCGCTGGGGCGGCGAAAGCCCCCTGTGTGCCACTTCCTGAGATTGTCCTGTACTCTTCCCTCGATGCACCTGCGGTAGATGACCCACGGTTCCCACATCGACCGGGCCATGACGCTTACGTCTCGAAATTCACGATGAGCGGCTTTCGGGCGGTCTCCGCCTCTCATGGTCATGGTCAAGCGGATTATCTCGCCGCGCCGTTCCAGGCCGGCGTCGGCCAGTGCTGCCGAGACGATATATGACAGAAGCGGGTTGGAAGCCAGGACAACATGGGCCCCCGGAACCAGCTTTGGGTGCAGCCGCGTCGCCCAGAGGAAGAAGAAGTGGCCTATGTCCTGAAGCTGATCGGCGCTAAGAGTCGTGAACCTCGGCAGGGGGCTGCGCTGATGCCCGTCAAAAGAAGGAGGAATCCTCCAGACGCCGCCCTTGCCGTTGCGGAGTTTGGCCTGCTGTTGCGGCGTGTATTCGTGCAGACCGTACGGAGGGTCGGTTACGACCGCATGGATCGTCTCGTCGTCCTGCTCTTGTAGCCAGTCGAAGCAGTCGGCGTGGAAAAGCACCGAGCGGCCCATTCGGAAAGGCTCTCTCCGGCTTGGGCTTCTCTGGCCACCGGTTGTCTGGGCCGGGGGGGGCGCCAGGGCCGCGGGGCTGTAGAGCCCGCGATCCTCGCGCAGGAAGAGCGACGGCGTGTTCAGCCGCAGGTACGAGCGAATGGAAGAGGAGGGGGTCGGGCCGATCAACTGGCAAACCCGACTCTCTATTTCTTTGACGGACAGAGGGCCGGCGGCCAGGGACAAAGCGCGAACGATGGCATCGCGAACCCGGCCGGGAGGATATCTTGCCTCTTCCATACAGGTATATTCTGGACGTCTGGACGTCTTTTGTCAAGCGAAAGGCCGAGACTATTCGTATCGAAAGGCAAGTCCTGGTATGTCAAGGGTTCCGTGTGCCATTACGGCCTTGGCGGGGGCCTACTTGCGTTTTTTGGCGGCCGCGGGCCTGGGTTTCTTGAAGATGTCCACGGGCACGTCGTTCTTCCGCGGCGCGCCGGGCGTGCTTCGGCCGGCGTCGACGGATCGCTGGAGCAGGGCGGTCAGTTGCGCGACTATCTCCGGGTGCTTGTCCTGGAGGTTTTCTCGCTCGCCGACGTCGGCTTCCATGTCGTAGAGCTGGACGTCGGGCAGGCCCAGTTTCCTGGCCGCGGCGTCGTTGGGCTTTCCCCATCCGCCGGATCCGCCGCACAGCAGCAGCTTCCACTTGTCGTGGCGGATGGCGAACTTGCCGCTGGCGGAGTGATGCACAACCGCCTCGCGGATGGGCTTGTCCCGGCCCTTGAGAAGCGGCAGGATGCTCACGCTGTCCTCGCCGGCCGAGTCGGGGAGCCTGGCCCCGACGATCTCGGCGCAGGTGGCCATGAGGTCGGTGTGGCAGGTAAGCTGGCGGCAGGTGGTGCCCGGGCTGGTCACGCCGGGCCAGCGGGCGAAGAACGGCACGTGATGCCCGCCGTCCCATGCGTCGGCCTTGTAGCCTCGGAACTCGCCGCTGGGATAGTGCCCCTTTGCCTCCAACTCGGCAGCGCCGGCGTACGGGGCCATGCCGTTGTCGCTGGTGAATATCACCAGAGTGTTTTCAGCGAGGCCTGCCTTGTCTATCGCATCGAGCACGCGCCCGACCATGGCGTCGGTTTCCATGACGAAGTCGGCGTAGACGTTCAGCCCGCTCTTGCCCTTCCAGTCGTCGGTGGGCCACCGCGGCGTGTGCGGGGCTGTAAGCGCGAAGTACAGGAAGAACGGCTTGTCGGCCTTGGCTCGCTGCAGCATGTACAGGCAGGCCTGGTCGGTAATGGTCCGCCGGAGCGGCTCGACCTGCCAGCCGGCCATGGCCGGGCCGGGCTTGCTGTTGATATTCTTGCCCACGATGCCGAGCCGTTCTGTGGGGTTGCCCTGAAGGCGGTCGTTTTCGATCCAGCAGTAGGGTGGCCAGTTCGGCACGTCGACGCCGAAGTAGTAATCGAAGCCCCTTGCGGTCGGCCCGCCGGGGACTGGCTGGTCGAAGACCACGTCCTTGCCCTGGCGAGGCCAGTCCCAGCCGAGGTGCCACTTTCCCACGCACCCCGTGTGGTAGCCGTTCTCGCGGAGAATACCCGCCACGGTGAGCCGGTCGGGCGCGATCAGCGGCTTGCCGTAAAGCCCAACGATTCCGGCTGTCAGGGCGCGCCACGAATAGCGCCCGGTGAGCACGCCGTAGCGGGTCGGGCTGCACACGGCCGAGCCGGAATGAGACTCGGTGAACGTCACGCTCTGGCGCGCGAAGCGGTCGATGTTGGGCGTGGGGATCTTGCCTCGTTTTAGGTTGAGGCACTGGACGTCGCCGTAGCCGAGGTCGTCGGCGAGAATGAACACGATATTCGGCTTGGGCTTGTCGGCCGGGGCGGCCTGGGCTGGCGCGGCCTTGAGCAGCCGCCAGGGCAGGAGGGGCCCCGCCAGGGCCCCCGCGGCGCACTTGAGAAACGATCGTCGGTCTACTGTATGCCGGCCCATGGCGCTCTCCTTCGTCGTGTCGCTTTGCCGAGGTTTTAACACGACCGACTGGAGGAAAGCTCGCGTGAAAGGCCAATATCGCATCTGGCGGCGGAATCCGCTGAAGCCTTGGCCGGGCAGGCCTGCTGGCGCCTCGTCACTTGCCTTGCGTCAGTGCTCGGCCGCCACGCCGCACCGCACGGCCGAGAGAAGGCGAAGGTGCGCTCGCTCCTCGGCGATGATGGCCTCGATGTCGTTGCCGGCTGGGAGCTTTGCGGCTATGTGGGTGTAGAACCGCACGGCCTCGGCTTCCATTCGCACGGCCATGGTCAGCGCCTCGACCACGTTGCCGCCGCAGGCGATCTGGCGGATGGTCTCGGACGTCGGGACGACCTGATCCTTGAGGCGGCGCCGGGCGGCGAGGGTTTGCTCGCTGGTCAAAAGGACGGACTTGCCCTGTGCGGCCAGTTCGACGTGGAGCCGATGGAAGGTCTCGCGGTGCTTGTCTTCCTCAGCCGCCAGGCGGTGGCAGAGCTGAAGGACCCGCGGATCGCGGGCTGCTCCGCCGAGCGCCTCGTAGAAGTCCCGGCCTAGCTCTTCCATCTGGATGGCCATTTGGACGATTTGATCTTCCGTGGCACGGCTGGGCGTCTCATCTGCCATTTCGAGGCCTCCACGCTTTGTCCTGGGCCAGGCCCAGGGCGGGATCCGCCGGGATCGTTGTTGTCCCTGCCATCGGTCGGATGGCGGGCCGGCTTGAGTAAGCCGGGATGGGGATTCGCCTCGGGGCCGCGTGGCTGAGATCGGAAGAATCCTTCGGCAAACCGGCATCATTGATTACACTATTGCCCGAAGAGGCCCGCCAATGGGGCGGGCGGGGAATCCGGAAGGGATATCCCAGCTAAAATCACATGCGAAAATCATGCGCCGACTGCTCCCCGGTGTTGTGGCACTCGCTTTCGGATCGACAATCATGAACGCCCAGCAGACCCAGCCCGTTCCCGCGGCCCAGCCACATGCGCTTATCCCGATCGATACCTCCGCCCCGTCCGAACCCTACAGCCCAATGATCTTCGGCGGGTTTATCGAGCACTTTCACCGCCAGATCTACGGCGGGCTGTTCGAGCCCGGCTCGGCCCTTTCAGACAAACAGGGCTTCCGCAAGGACGTGATCGCGGCGATGAAGGAACTGAAACTTTCCGTGGTTCGCTGGCCAGGCGGATGCTTCGCCAGCGGGTATCACTGGAAAGACGGCGTGGGCAAGACGCGGAAACCCGTGGCCGACCCGGTCTGGGGCGTTACCGACAAGAACACGTTCGGCACCGACGAGTTCGTTCGGTGGTGCCGGCTCGTCGGCTGCCAGCCGTACATCTGCACCAATGCAGGCAACGGCACGCCCGAGGAGATGGGGCAGTGGGTCGAGTACTGCAACGCGACACAGGGCGCCTGCGCCGCGATGCGTAAGGCCGGTGGACACGACAACCCGCTGAACGTCCGGTACTGGAGCATCGGCAACGAGAACTGGGGCGCCCACGAAATCGGCGCCAGCACGCCGGAAAAATGGGGCCCGCTGGTCCGCAGGTCGGCTGAACTGATGCGGGCCGTCGATCTGCGGATCAAGCTTGCGGCCGCGGGCACGCGGAATCGGAACTGGACCCTGCCGCTGCTGGCGGCCGCGGGGCAATGCCTGGATTACGTGGCGGTGCATAGTTACTGGCTTGGCTACTGGGAGCGAAACGATATGCCCGAGTACCTGTCCTGTATCATGCAATCGGAAGGGCCCGAGCGGACGATCGCAGCCGTAATCGCGCTACTCGCCGAGAGCGGCTATCGCGGCCGCATCAAGATCGCCTTCGACGAATGGAACCTGCGCGGCTGGCACCACCCGGGTTTTCCGCGCAAGCAGGCGGTGGGCCCAACTGACGAGGCCGCCGCCGAGCTGATCGCCAAGCGCGACGTCAACGCCATTGCCAAGCAGTACACGATGGCCGATGCGCTGTTCTCCGCGTCGTTTCTCAACGCCTGCCTGCGCCATTGTGACGACGTGGGCATGGCCAACATCGCCCCGATCGTCAACACCCGCGGACCGCTCTACGTTTACCCCAAGGGCATCGTCAAGCGCACAACTTTTCACACGCTGGCGATGTACGCCGGCCTGCTCGAGAGCCGCGTCGGCAAGCTTCACGTCCAGGCAAGCCCGCTCGTTTGCGGCGAGAAATCGATCCCCGTGGTCGATGCCATTGCCACTGTCGACGAATCGGGCAAGAACTGGTCGATAGCCCTGATCAATCGGCATCCCGGCCAAGCGGCGGCCTGCACCGTCAAGATGGGCGATCTGTTGCTTGACGGCCAGTTCGACGCGACGATCCTGGCCGGCGATTCGCCCGAAGCCTGCAACGACGTGGAGCATCCCGTCCGCGTCGTGCCCGAGCGAAAGAAGGTTGCGTTCACCCAGGGCGTGGTGAACCTGCCTCCGCATTCGCTGACGGTTGTCCGCATATCCCGGCAGTAAGCGCGCCGACGATTGCCTCCCGGCTCGCGTGGTCAGCGCGGTCTCACCCGCGCCGGGACCAGCAGGGCGGGGGCGACGCTGGCGGCCGCGGCGGCTGCGCCGAGGTAGAAGACCCATTCGGGGCCGGCGTATTTCCAGATGAACCCGCCAACAAGCGGCATGGCGACGGCGGCGACGTGGTTGAACGCCACGCCCATGCTGAGCGTCGCCGTCCGCTCGCCCGGAGTCACGAGGCGGTTGGCGTAGGTCGTCAGCGCCATGGCGAAGATGAACATCGCGCTATCGACGACATACAGCGCGTAGAGGGCGCGGGCGCTGTCGATCGTGCCGTAACCGACGAAGAAGACCGTCAGGAACCCGAAGTAGCCCACCAGCACGGGCCTTTCGCCGACGCGGTCGATAAGCCGGCCTACCAGTGGCGAGCCGACGTAGCCGATGACCTGGATGGCCATCCACAGCAGCAGCATCGTCGAGAGCGGCGTGTGGTACTTCGTAACCAGCAGGAAGCCGGCGAAGGCGACGAAGATCTGCTTGCGCCATCCTTCCAGGAAGCTCAGCAGGTAGTACAGCCAGTACTTGCGCCGAAGCACGAAGCGGGGGCCCGGCGTGCGGATCTTGCGCGGAATGGCCAGGCAACTCGCCGCCGCCAGAAAGGCCGCCGCCCCGGCCCCCAGGACCAGCGGGCGTATCTGAACGTCCAGCCAGGTGTGCAGAATGTAAGAACCGAGCAGCCCGGCGCCTGACCCGACCGCCCCGGCCGACCTTATCTGGCCGAGGCTGTGGCCCTCCCGGCCCGGCTCGGCCATCGCAAGGGCCATCGACTGCGGCAGCGGGAACCAGACGTGCAGGCCCTGGCTCCATACCAGCGACGCCGCCAC
>JAUWQU010000185.1 GCA_030610965.1 Phycisphaerae bacterium | reverse complement strand
CAGCAAGCGCCTCAGCAAGCGCCCCAGCAAGCGCCCCAGCAAGCGCCTCAGCAAGCGCCCCAGCAGGCGCCCCAGCAAGCGCCCCAGCAGGCGCCTCAGCAAGCGCCCCAGCAGGCGCCCCCGAACATGGACGAACCGCCGCCATCCTTCAATGCCAATGACGGCGGAGACGATATCCCGTTCTAAACCGAGCTCACCCGGCCCCCGCTGGCCGGAAGCTGACGGAGACAGAGCTTCAATCAAGAGGAATTATCATCATGGCAAGACGACCGAGCAAGGGCAGGCCCATCCGCAAGAAACGTCGCAACCGCTTCCGCGAGCAGGCCAAGTGCCGCTACTGCCGCTCCAAAGAAGGCGAAGTGGACTACAAGGACGTCGGCACGCTCACCAAGCTGACGACTCAGCAAGGCAAGATATTCTCCCGCAAGCGGAGCGGCAACTGCGCTCGGCACCAGCGGTCCTCCATGCGCGCCATCAAACGCGCCAGGCTGTTGGCGCTGATGCCGTATGTCGCTTAGCACGACAACCGACGCACTCGATTCTCACAAGGACACCAACCATGAAGGTGCTGCTTAGGAAAAATGTCGCCAACGTGGGCAAGATCGGCGACCTGGTCGACGTAAAGTCCGGCCATGCCCGCAACTACCTGCTGCCGCAGGGCCTGGCCTACCAGCCCACGGCCGCCAATATCAAGCAGGTCGAGCGCGAGAGGGAGAAATACCTCGCCGAACTCGCCCACCAGCGAGCCGAAATCTCCGCCCGCGCCGCGCTGGTCGATGGCAAGGAGGTAACAATCTCCGCCCGCGCCAACGAGGAAGGACACCTCTACGGCTCCATCGGGCCCGCTCAGATCGTCGCCGCGCTGGCAGAGCAGAAGTGCTTCGTCGACGCCGACAATATCGTCCTGCCCGAGCCCATCCGAATGCTCGATAAGTACGAGATAAACCTGAGCTTCGGTGAGGACGTCACCGCCGCCATAAGCGTGTGGGTGGTGCCCATCCACGGCGAGGCAGGCGAACCGGCGGCCCAAGCCACCACCGAAAGCGCCCCGGGAGACGCCCCGAAAGACGCCCCCGAGGCGACCGAGGCGCAGGAATAACCACCAGCCCCCGCTCAGCGGCGCCGGCCTGAGGCAAACGCCCCGGCGCAGGCTTGTGGCCGCGGGCGATGCGCCGATCGCCGAAAGGCGAGCGGAGCGCAACCCGTGGAAGTCTGACGGCTGGACGAACCCGCCCCGCTAGGGGCGGCGGAGACTCTCCTTCGCCCCTACCGGGGCGATATGCTAAGTGGGCAACTCCTGCTCCACGAGTTTCGCTGGCTGCCGCGCGCGGCCGCGGCGTTTCACTCGTGCCTACATTCCCCAGCCCCGCCAGGGCCGATCCCGGCAAACCACCCCAACGTGTCGCGGAGGCGTGCAGCACGCCATGAACCTCAAGCTCCGGGACGAGGAAGCCTTTGCCGCCGAGTATCAAAGCGAACCCGCGGCCGAACAGTTCGCCGACGAACGCCTCACCGCCGACCAGGTTGCCGAGAAGATCACCGGCCGGCCGCGGGGTCAGGTGCCCCAGGCTGCCACGCGGATCACCGCCTTCATCGACATGCATGACAAGCTGCTGTACTGGTGCGTCTGCGCGTGGGAGGAGGACTTCACCGGCTACGTCATCGACTACGGCACATTCCCGGACCAGAAGCGGCAGTACTTCACCTTGCGGGACTCGACGCACACGCTGGCCGCGTCATTCCGCGGGGCCGGCAAGGAAGGCGCCATCCAGGCCGGCCTGGAGAAACTGGCCGCGGAATTGCTCGCCCGGCCGTGGGAGCGGACGGACGGCGCGGCCCTGCACATCGAGCGGCTGCTGATCGACTCCGGCTATCTGCCGGGCGTGTGCAATGCCGTTGCAATCAAGGCAGGCCCGGCCGTGTTGCTGTCGAAGGGCATGGGCCTGAAGGCCGGCAACAAGCCGATGGCCGCCTACACCCGCCGGCCTGGCGAGCGCCACGGACACAACTGGTACATCCCGAACGTGTCGCGGTCGAGCGAGTTCCGGCACGTGGCGTTCGACGCCAACTCCTGGAAGAGCTTCGTGCATGCCCGGCTCGCCACTATCGCTGGCGACCACGGGGCGCTGTCCCTGTTCGGCAAGAAGCCCGAGCAGCACCGGCTCTTTGCCGAGCACGTCGCCGACGCCGAAAGCTACGTCGTCACCGAAGGCTATGGCCGGACTGTCCACGAATGGCGGGCCAAGCCGTCCAAGCCCGACAACCATTGGCTCGACTGCCTCGTCGGCTGCGCCGTCGCCGCCTCCGTGGCCGGCGTAAAAGCCACTGGCCAATCCGCAACCAGCCGGCAGAGGAAGCGATACACGCAGGATGATCTACGGAGAAACGGGGCCCGAGAAAGCCCAAGATAGCCAAGACAAAGGGGTCATCCATCCGTAATCCTATCTTCTGTCCTTCCGGACTCCAAACCCGTTCCGTTGCTTTCACTGGGATTCCCGTCCTTGCCAGAACGATCTGGAGTTCTCTGAGATGTTAGCATGAACGTCCGAAATACGTGCTTGGTGTACCAATTATGATAGACGTTCAGATATCGCACTTGGAATATCAATGCACATATCACCGTCAGCCCAGCCCACCAATAGTATGGTACGATGTACTTTTCTACAAAGTGCTTACCCGCGAATACATGCACGAACATGGAGTAGACGGCAAGAATGTATGATGCCATCATCATGTTTCGAAGAAAACTATATAAGTTGAAGGCTTGCTGGATAATTCCGCGATTTGCCTGGTCTTTTTGGCACACATGAATTGCAGGCAGCCAGAACAGATTCGTCTCCATACCTTGCGCCGTCAAGGGAACGAAGACCTCCTCAAATCTATTTATGAATGCATCTTGGAAGCTCTTCGGGAACGGGGTTTTCAGACGAAATAGCGAGAAGAAGAAGTCTTCGACGAGCGTGAAAACCCTTTCCAACTGACACGCCAGTGCTCCCGCAAACGGCAGAATCACGCGCATCATGCGCCAATATCGAAGCCTGAGAGCCCTAATGAGGCGATCCCACCGTGTGTCGGGCAATCCCTTTTTCAATCGCTTGTGACGCTCGCGAGATTCACGCCTATTCGACGGACGATAAGGGCTTTGATGATGCAAGGCCTTGTCAAGGACCAATCTCATCCGAAGTTCCTTAAATGGCTTTCGGTCGTCCTTTGGGATCGAGTCTTCATATTTGCGGACGAAAGCGCGGGCGATCTGGCCAGTAGTCAGCATAAAGACCAGCATGATAATGAGTAGAATCAAAGTGCTGCTCACTATTAGGCCCATCCAGAAGGAGAAAGAAATGAGGGGTGCGAAGAAGATAGCGACCAAGAACAGTGTATTGAAAAGACATCTTGCCGCCTTTATGAACACTTGCTTCACTTCCCCTGTCCATCCGACAGTCAGTACCCCAAAAAACAAGCGTTTGTACGGATACCCATGCACTCTGTCCATTAACATGCGATCAACAAAGGCGGAACTAAGGGCTGCGATCAAATGCCCCAAGGTATAAACGACAATCAAGTCGAGAATCGCGACGAGGCCAAACTCCAGCCACTTGGATATATCCGGAGTAGATATCGCTTTGCCGATCGAACTAGACAGCGTTACTGTCCCAAAGATGCGGTCGTAAAGGTAAAGGGCCGCTAGGAAGACTGCGCCTGGAAATACATTGCCAAAAATGTCATAAGCCGTGAACGGATTCTTGATGTCTCTTCCGCTATCCGGCATCTTGCGCTCCTTATCCCCAATCGTGTCACCTGTAGGCCGCCTCCGCGGCCTGATGAGCGTTGATTCTACTAAGGGCCAGGCTTCGAAGCTAGTCCTTCTGTAGAGCTTTTTTTGAACTGGGCATCATTGGCTCATTCGAAGGAAGCCGGAAGTACACATGCGTAACAATTTGGCATTGCGGGGATGATTGTGTTTGGGCGCAGTTGGTTGGGGTGGTACTGTCGGGTCTGACAATCAGAACGCGCGGCGCGCCGGCTGATCCCCGGCGCGAAGCCATAGAACACAGGCCGTTCGGGGCCGAACACCCGAGCGGCCTTTTCTTTTGGCACGTGCGACTGGTTGGCCCCGGCTTCGGCCGGGCATACAGCGGGATGGAGCAGCGGCAGCTCGCGTGGCCCATACCCACGAGGTCGCCGGTTCGAGTCCGGCTCCCGCGATTATGGCGGAAGATTTGGACAGCACGATTGAGCAAAACGCGGCGGGACCCAGGCAGGTCACGTCCGACGGCCTGACGGCGCAGCAGCATCCGCTGCCGGACCAGATCGCCGCGGACAAGTACCTGGCCGGCAAGGCAGCCATGCAGAGGAACCCGGCCAAGGGGTTTACCCGCGTCAAGATCGTGCCGCCGGGAACGGTGTAACCTATGGGACTGTGGCCCTGGTCAAAGCGGAAGAAGGTGCAAGCGGCCGGCCTGCTGCTGGTGCGGGCGAAGTTCGATGCCGCGCAGACTACGCCGGACAACCGCAAGCACTGGGCCAACGCCGACTATCTCTCGGCCGACGCCGCGGCCGCGCCGGACGTGCGGCGGACGCTCCGCAACCGTGCCCGGTACGAAGTCGCCAACAACTCCTACGCCCGCGGGATCGTGCTCACACTGGCCAACGACGTGATCGGCACCGGGCCGCGGCTCCAGACGCTCGCCGACAGCGCCAAGGCCAACCGGACCATCGAGGCCGAGTTCGCACGATGGGCCAAGGCTGTCGGCCTGCCCGAGAAACTCCGCACCATGCGGCAGGCCTGTGCGCAGGACGGCGAACCGTTCGCCCTCCTGGCCAACAACGACAAACTCCGCTCGCCGGTCAAGCTGGATGTTCGCCTAATCGAGGCCCTGCGAGGATGCCAGAAGAAGGTCGCCGCAGGCGCCGGCGGACGCAATCGCCAGATCGGCGAGGTCTGCGACTCGCTGACCAAGACCCTCGCCGAGTGGGATAAGCAGTACGGCGGCAAGTAAGCCTGGCAACTGGTAGCCAGTCGCCGGTAGTCGGTGACAGGCATTTGACTGCCTATCGGCCTGTTCGCTTCGGCGAGCAGGGCTTAGGCGCCCGTTAAGCGCAACCGCGACCCAATTCCCTCAATCTCAAGGGCATTGGGCCCTTTCATGCGCTGTGGTTTTGGTGGCCGCCCGCCCACCGGCTACTGGCTACTGGCTCCCGGCTACCGCTTTTCGATGCGGTACAGGTGGGTCTTTGTTCGCACGAACATTGCGTTGCCGCTTACGGCTGGGCTGGCCATGCAGCCGGCGTCGAGCTTGTTGGTCGCCAGCACCTTCATCTCGCTGCCGCCGGGAGCGATGACGGTGGTCTTGCCGCGGTCGTCGAAGAAGTAAATCCTCCCCGGCGCGGCTATCGGGCTGGCGGAAAAGCTTCCCCCGAGCCGGCCTCGCCAGATGTTCTCGCCCGTCTTGCCGTCGTGGCAGGCGACCGTGCCTCTGTCGTGCAGCAGATAGACCAGCCCCGCGACGACGGCAGGCGAGGGCTTGTTCGCCCCGCCGCGGTCAAGCGACCAGGCCACGTGCGTCTTGGTCACGTCGCCCTTGCCGCCGAGGCGGACGGCCAGAACCGTCGGCCTGTTGAAGCCGGAGTTGACCAGCACCAGGCCCGCGACCACCACCGGCCGCGATGCCGTCGAGTACCCGCCGGGGTAGTTCACTCGCCATATCTCCCGACCGCTGGCCGGGTCGTAGGCCATCGAGAACGCCGCGCCGTTGGCCACGAGTTGCTTGCCGTCCGGCGTGTCGATCAGCAGCGGCGTGGAATACGCCTTGTGGAGGTCGGTGTTGCGGCTGGGGAACTTCACGTTGCGCGGCGACTTCCAGACGGTCTTGCCCGTGGCGGCGTCCAGCGCGATGACGAACTGCACGTCCATGCCGTCGAAGATCAGGTACAGCCTGCCGTCGTGCAGCACGCCCGACGAACCGGGCCCCTGGCCGTGATCGCAATGCAGATCGCGCCGCTGCCAGAGAGTCTTGCCCGTGGCCGTGTCCACACAGGCCGTGCCGTACGTGCCGAAATGCACGTACACCCGACCGGCCTCGACGCACGGCGTCGGCGAGGCGTAGCTGTTCAGCGCGTTGCGGGGCTGCGGTTTGGCGTTCTCGAAGAGCTTTACGTTGTGGACGATCCGCCCGCTGTCGGCGTCGACGCAGATGGCGTACATCAGCTTGCCGTCAGGCGTGGCGGTGGTCATCCAGACCTGCTTGCCCCAGATAACCGGCGACGACCAGCCGCGGTGCTCGATGGGCGTCTTCCAGGCGACGTTTTCCGTCTCCGACCACGTCAGCGGAAGGGATGTGCTGGTGGTCGTCCCGTCGCCGCGCGGCCCGCGGAACTGCGGCCAGTTCGCATCGGCTTCGCTTGCCTGCACCGTCGCCGCGGCCGCCAGCAGCACGGCAAGGGCTTTCATCGCATTGCTCATCATTCTTGCTCCGTTGTTACGAACAAGCAAGGCCCGTCGCGATGCCTGTCGCGACGGCCCGCAGGACTGTCAATCCTATAACCGCCGCCCGCGCGTTCGGGTACGGTCCGGACGGGGATTCCAATTCGCGGGCTCTGGGTGTAACGTGGTCGAGCATGAGACTAGACTGCCTTGCCCTGCAAATCGTGGTTCTCGGCGCGTGTCTTATATTGATCGGCGGGTGCGGCCGGGACGCACCCGCGCCGCCGCCGACCCCGCCGCGCGGAACCCAGCCCGCCAAGGCCGTTGCCGAGGCGCCAACCATCGCGCCGCTGCCGGCGCGGGCGCCGCGGACGTTCAAGGTCGTCCACGTGTTCGTGGCCTTGTGCGATAACGCCAACCAGGGAATCGTCCGGGTCCCCAATGCCCTCGGCAACGGGCAGGACCCGAGAAACAACCTCTACTGGGGTGCTATGTATGGGGTGAAGACCTTCCTGCCGCGCAGCGGCCATTGGCGGGCAGTGCCGGCCGGCGGCTTGACGATCACCCGCGACGCGGCGGACGCCTCCGCCGTGCTGGATCGGGCAGTGTTCGAATCGACCGGCGGGCCGAAAACCTACATCCTGGCCGAGGCGTACGACGGGGCACACATGGCGCTGGCGCTGCGGCGGTTTATCGCCGCCTCGGCGGGAACGCTGCAGCGGACGGTTGCGGCGGGCCCGGGCGCCGACGGCATCTCCATCCAGGCCGGGGGAAAGGCGGACCTCGTCTGCTTCGTGGGCCACAACGGGCTGATG
>JAUWQU010000163.1 GCA_030610965.1 Phycisphaerae bacterium | reverse complement strand
CCCGCGAGGACGCCTTCGCAAAGTACGCATCCGCCGGCCGGGACCGCATCAACGGCCGGGCCGCCGAAACGCTTGCGCCGTATCTTTCATGCAAGTCGTGGCGGGAGTATGCCGATACGAACTGCCGTGAGGCCGTGTTGCGGTCTCGCCACGTGCATGTGGACGCGGCCGGGCGACTTATGCCGGGCACTTGTGCGGGTGTCGTGTTTGGGCGCTGCGACACCGGCCGGGGCATACCCGGCCTGTGGGCCAAGCTATATGAGGATCACGCCAGCCGGCCTGTTGTCGCCACGCTGGCTTCCGGCGGGCCGGCAGCCCTGGCAGCCCGGGCTATCGAGTCGGGCTTTGTCCCGCGGGCCGGGTATGCCGGCAAATGCCATCTTTGCTGGGACGCAAGGCGGTGGCTTGTCGGGCAAGGCATGCACGAGGCCGAGCTTGGCCCGAGGTGGATATATGGGGAATCAGAATAGGTCCGAAGATTCCGGCTCGCCACGGATGCCTAAGCGTTGTACAATACATAGCAGCATCATGTTCCGCAGGCAGTTTGCTTCAGGTCCACGAGATTCCAGTGCCCAGGCGCTCGAGTGTGTGCATTTCGCGATGCCGACGGCGCCGGGGGAGGGGAAACGGTCGGTCGGTGCTGCAACATCAGCAATTCAAGGGCATTGAGAATGGCGCAGGAAGAGGCACAGGGAAGCTCGGAAGCCCCGACCGCTCCCATACCAAGCTCCATGGACACCGAGCTTGGCAAACTGGTGATAGATCAGCACCTGGCGACCGACGACGAGGTCGACAAGTGCCTGGCCCTTCAGGCCACGCGGGCCGGCTCGGACAACGAACTGACCTTGGCGGGCCTGCTGATCCGCGAGGGCGTGGTTACGGAAAACCAGATCCGCCGCGTCAAGAAGGTCTTACAGGCCAGCCGAAGCAGCCAGATTCCCGGCTACCAGATCCTCTCGAAGCTCGGCAGCGGGGCTATGGCGACGGTCTTCAAGGCCAGGCAACTGAGCCTGGACCGGATGGTGGCGATCAAGGTGCTTCCCAAGAAGCTCTCCGAGAACGCCGATTACGTGGATCGGTTCTATAAGGAAGGCAAAGCCGCGGCCAAGCTTAACCATCCGAACATAGTCCAGGCCATCGACGTCGGAGAGGCCGGAGGATATCACTATTTCGTCATGGAGTACGTCGAGGGCCGGACACTCGGCGACGATCTGTCGCCGGGAAAGGTCTACGGCGAGGCCGAAGCGATGGACGTGATAGTCCAGATCGGCCGGGCGCTGGAGCACGCCCACGAGCACGGCTTCGTCCACCGCGACGTGAAGCCCAAGAACATCATGCTGACCAAAGGCGGCGCAGCCAAGCTGGCCGACATGGGCCTGGCCAGGGCGATGACGGACGTCGACGCCGCCCAGGCCGAGGCGGGCAAGGCCTACGGCACGCCGTACTACATCAGCCCGGAGCAGATTCGCGGCGAGGTGGACATCGACTTCAGGGCGGACATTTACGCCCTGGGCGCGACGCTGTACCACCTGGTGACCGGACGCGTGCCGTTCGAGGGCTCGACCCCGGCGGCGGTGATGCACAAGCACCTCAAGGAGCCTCTGATCCCGCCGGACCACATCAACACGAGCCTCTCAGCCGGCCTCGGCGAGGTCGTCGAGGTGATGATGGCCAAGGACCGCAAACGACGGTACGGCTCGACGAGGGACATGCTTTTGGACCTCGAGGCCGTCGCGGCCGGCCAGCCGCCGCTGATGGCCCGCAAGCAGTTCGACGTGAACCTTCTCGGCGGCCTGGCCGAAGTGGAGGCCGAGGCGCCGTCGGTGGACGTCGAGGCACGCCAAGGCGCCGAGGCGGCCCGGAACCTCAACCTTCTGCTGGTGGGCCTTGGCGTGGGCCTGGCCGTCAGCGTGCTGCTTAATCTGCTGCTGGTGGTATTGCTTGTGACCTAGCGGCCTCCCGGAGCCCATGCGAGGCCGAAAGGCTATTAGATGCCGTGATTCCCTTGACACATGCATAGGCGAAACCTACCATCCTGACAAAGGCCTTGACGGTATCATAAGGAGACCCATCGTGATGCAGCAGGACCACCCCCGAATGACGGTAACGTCCGAAGGCGGCGTGACCGTCGTGGAATTGACGGATCGCAAGATTCTCGACGAGGTTAACATCTCGCGGATCAGCGAACGCCTTCAGGGCCTTGTCGCCAAGGCCGAAAGCCCAAAGTTCGTGCTGGACTTCTCTAGCGTCATGCATATGTCCTCCAGCGCGCTGGGAATGCTCATTACCCTGCACAAGCGAGTGCGGGAGAAGAAGGGGCAACTGCGGCTTTCCGGCATTCAGCCGGCGATCTACGAGGTCTTCGTAATCACCAGGCTCAACGAGATCTTCGAGATTACCGAGTCCGTCGAAAAGGCCCTAAAGACGCTGAGTTGATGCCCAACGCCTTCAGTCGGATCGAAGACTTGGAAACCACAGTGGTTATACTTTCAGAGCTGGCGGCGGCTCACGAGGCCGAGAAAGCCCTTCTAGCCCGGGTGGCATGTTGTCGCTACAGCGACGCGGCGACATTCGCCATTAAGCTGGCCCTCGAAGAGGGCATGAACAACGCCATCAAACACGGCAACAAGTTCGACGCCGACAAGACCGTCGAGCTTGTCTACGACATCAGCGAAGACCGGGCTATCATCACCATCACGGATCAAGGCTGTGGCTTCAACCCATCGGCCGTGCCGGACCCGACGGTCGACGAGAACCTGGAAAAGCCCACCGGCCGCGGCGTGATGCTCATGCACGCATATATGGACGAGGTTGCGTATAATGCTACAGGCAACCAGGTCCGCATGGTCAAGAGGAACACCTAGAGGCGAGACCATGGAATCCAGCGGCGATCTGGTTCTGGACGTGAGGCAACAGGGCTCCGCGATTATTGTGCGCCTTGTCGGGGCAGTCGGCATGACCGAGGCGACGCTTCTCGGCCGGCAGCTCGATGAACTGGTCCAGCAGCCCGGCGCCGTGGTCGTGCTGGACATCGAACACCTGGATTTCATCTGCTCGTCCGGGCTCGGCGCGCTGATAAACGCCCAGGCCAAGGCCCGCCCGTACGAAGGCCAGGTCCGCCTCGCTCGCCCGTGCCCGCTGGTGATGCGACTGCTCGAAACCACCCGCCTGACCAATCTCTTCGACGTCTACGCCAGCGTAGACGAGGCCGTCGCGGGCTGATGCCCGAAATCCGTAACAGATTCAAAATTCGAAACTTATGAGTATTGTGCCCGCCACGGGCGTTTGGAGCATTCGGATTCGGTGATTTGGGTTTGTTCAGTATTTCGTGCTTCGAGATTCGGATTTCATGCCCTCGCAAATGCCCATCACTCCTCGATCACTGCTGAATCAGCTCCCAGGCGCCGCATTCTTCCCTTGCAAGCAACCCTTTGACAAACACGGCCTTTCCGTGGACAATCCTGCTCGGCGATTGGTTTATAACATCATCACGGAGAGTCGAGACATGGGCAAGGTTTGCATCGGCGTTGATCTGGGCGGGACGTTCATCAAGTTCGGCCTGCTGGACGAGAGCCGCAAGGCCAGTGAGATATTCCAACTTCCCACGCCGCAGGACAAGGGCATCGACGGCGTAATCGACCAGATGATCGCCGGGGCCCGCCAGGCCATGAGCAAGGCCGGCTGCACCAATGGCGACGTCGTCGGCGTCGGCGTCGGCTCGCCCGGGCCTCTCAGCATGTCCAAGGGCATCGTCTACAACTCCCCCAACATCCCGGGCATGACCAACGTTCCGCTCAAGGCCCGCATCTCCGCGGCGCTCGATCTGCCGTGCTCGCTGGAAAACGCCGCCAACGCGGCCGGACTCGGCGAGTTCCTCTGCGGCGCGGGCCGCCAGTGCCGCCACATGGTCCTGCTGACGCTCGGCACGGGTGTCGGCGGAGGCGTGATCGTCGACGGCAAGGTCCTGCACGGCGCCCACGAGATCGGCGCGGAACTGGGGCACACGCTGATCGTACCCGACGGCAGAAAGTGCGGCTGCGGGCAGCGAGGCTGCATCGAGCAGTACTGTTCGGCCACTTTCATGAGCACCCATGCCGCCAAGGCCCTTGAAAGCGGCGACAGGCCCAGCAGCCTGCGGCAGGTGCTCCAGGCCGACGGCACGCTGACCAGCAAGGACATCAACGAGCATCGCAAGGCCGGCGACGCGTTCGCCCTGGAAGTGTGGGACGAGATGTGCCGCTACCTGGCCATGGGATGTGTGACCTACTCGCGCATACTGGACCCCGACCGGATCGTCCTGGCCGGCGGAATGGCCGCCGCGGGCGACGACCTGCTGGCGCCGGTGGTCAAGCACTATAACCAGATGCACTGGAAGATGACCGAGCCCAGGACCGAGATCGCCCTTGCCACCCTCGGCAACGCCGCCGGGGTGATAGGCGCCGCCGGGGTGGCTTGGCAAGAGTTCGGCTCGTAGCCGCGGCGGCTGGGCGGTACCTGGCGGTACCGTTCATGTTCCGGCGACGTTATCGTGCCGAGGGGAGCGCAGCATCATGACTATTCGTTTTCGTTGCAAGTGCGGACGGAAGTTCGAGGTGCCAGACGCCACCGCGGGGCGCAAGGCCCGGTGTACCGACTGCGGGCTGACATTCCTGGTGCCCTCGCCTCCGGGGGCGCGCGCCAAGGCGGCGGCTCCCGCCGGCTCGACATCCCGGCCGTCGGCGCCTCCTGTGGCGACCAGGCCGGCCGCGCCGCCCAGGCAGGCCCCCCCGCCACCGACGACACGCCGGCCGGCACAGGCGACTTACGCCCTGCAAGATGCCGACGACGTCCCCATGGCCCGGCTGGTTCCCGAGCCTACTCCGCACCAGCGCCTCGTGCATCACGGACAGCACAAGCCGCGATTGGGCGCGGTCCAGGCGGTGGTCGGCATTTCGGTGGTGATAGCGCTGGTCGTGGCCGCCGATTCCGTGGTGACCGTGCTGGGCGCCGTTCAGGCCAAGGGCCAAGGCCTGCAACTGATACATGGCATGTGGGCGCTGTGCGCGGGCCTCGGGATCATCATTGCCCTCGCCGCCGGCTCGGGCAGCCGGTTTTGCATCGGAATACTCATGGGCGGCGGGGTGGTCAATGTGCTGAACTGCCTCGCGCTGCTCGGGATTGGCCTGACGGGCGGGGAGTTGCTGACCGCTCAGGGCCAGAACTTCGCGTTCGTCGTCATCGTCGCCGGAGTGGTGGCGCTGCTTACCGGCGGGCTGTACATCTGCCTGCCTCTGCTGTCCAAGCCGGTCCGCAAGTACCTGGGCGCAAGCTACGGGGTGGTCATCGGCGGAGCGGTCGCGGGGTTCCTGCTGGGGCCGTTGGTGGCCAGCACTGCCCTGCCATCGCCGGGTATGGTCTGGACCCGCTACATTACCACCGTGTTCGTCCAGGAAAACACCTTCGTCGCCGCCGACGGCACCACCCGGTCCATGACCAAAGAGAAAAAAAATAAAGTGCGCGAAGAGATGATGGAGAATATGGGCGACATCCAGAACGCCCTTTCCCAATACGTTCTCAGTCGCGGCAGGCTTCCGGCGGACATGGGCCTGCTCGTCAACGACACGGACTGCATGATCGAGTGGTTCGTATGCCCGGCAAGTCAGGGCGCCAAGAAGCTCAGACGCGGGCCGCAGGGAGTCTTCCTGCCCCCGCCCATGCCCCAGCCAGACGTCGTCTACCTGTTCCGCCACGGCAGATCGGTCAAGCAGTACGAAAGCGATCCCAACGCCGCCCAACTGGTGGTCGCCTACAGCAACCCGAAGACCTGCGGGCTCGGCAAAGGCGCGCTGGTGATGAGGCTGCCGGGCATGAACCTGCCCGCCGTTGAGTGGCTCGAAAAGGAAGAATTTGAGAAACAACTCGCGATCACCAAGCAATGGCTGACCGACAACCCCGTGCCGCCGAGTGACGGCCTGCCGGAGAACCTGCCGGGAATGGATTGACAGTTCTCGGGACCCGCGACTATGAAGCATTACTACCCCGACTTCGAGGAGTTCAAGGCGCTTGCCGAAAAGGGCAACACGATACCCGTCTGCCGCCAGCTCCTGGCCGACGCTCTGACGCCCGTGATGGCCTACCAGAGGCTCTCGCGCCCGGCGGGCTTGACGCCCGCGAGCTATTCGTTCCTGCTGGAGAGCGTCGTGGGCGGCGAGAGGATCGCGCGGTACAGCTTCGTCGGGGCCGACCCGGAGCTGACCGTCACGGCCGTGCGGGACGAGATGACCATTCGCCGGCGGGGTCAGGATAAGCCCGAGGTCATCAACACTCACGACCCGCTGGCCGAACTGGCCAAGGTGATGGGCGTTTACCGGCCCGTCCACCTGCCCGGGCTTCCGCGTTTCACCGGCGGAATCGTCGGCTACGCCGCCTACGACCTCATCCGCTACTACGAGGACCTCGGCGAAGGCCCCGCAGACGACCGTCACCTGCCCGATCTGTCGTTCGGGCTCTACCGAACGATGGTGATCTTCGATCACGTTTCCAAGACTGTCAAGGTGGTCGCCAATGCCCACGTCACCGGCGATCCGGGCCAGGCATACGCGGACGCCACCGAGGCCGTCGAGCGGACAATCGCCCGCCTGACCGAGGGCCAGGGCCAATCGGTGGGTGAGATACATCTCGAGCAGCTTCCCCAGAAGCCCTACCAGAGCAACTTCACCCGCGCCGCGTACATGGACGTGGTCGAGGCGTGCAAGGAGTACATCCGCGCCGGCGACATCTTCCAGGTCGTGCCGTCGCAGCGTTTGTGCCTCGATACCGGCGCCTCGGCCTTCGACATCTACCGAGCCCTTCGCGTGGTCAACCCTTCGCCGTTCATGTTCCTGCTGGACAGCCCGGCCGTCACGCTGGTCGGCAGCTCGCCGGAAATCCTCTGCCGCGTCGAGGACGGCGTTATCACCAACCGCCCCCTGGCCGGCACGCGCCCGCGCGGAAAGACGCCGGAACTTGACCAGGCCCTCGAAGAAGAGCTCCTGGCCGACGAGAAGGAACGCGCCGAGCACATAATGCTCGTGGACCTCGGCCGAAACGACGTCGGCAGGGTCGCTCGCGCCAATACCATCGAGCTTTCCGACGTGATGACCGTCGAACGCTACAGCCACGTCATGCACATCGTCTCCAACGTCACCGGCAGGCTGGCCGAGGGAATGACCGCCCTTGACGCCCTCCGCGTGACTCTGCCGGTGGGCACCGTCAGCGGCGCGCCGAAGATCCGCGCCATGGAGATAATCGACGAGTTCGAGCCCACGCGGCGCGGGCCCTACGCCGGGGCCATCGGCTACGTGGACTTCTCGGGCAACATGGACACGTGCATCGCCCTTCGGACGATGGTTCTGTGCGGAGGCAAGGTCTACATCCAGGCCGGCGGCGGGAGCGTCGCCGACTCCGTGCCCGAAAGCGAGTACCAGGAAACCCTCAACAAGGCCCGCGCCCTGATCCGAGCCGTGGAAGTCGCCGAGGCGGGCTTCGGAGAATAGGCCTTCCGCCCGTTCTCATAGTCC
>JAUWQU010000526.1 GCA_030610965.1 Phycisphaerae bacterium | reverse complement strand
CCTGTCGGCGCCGATGTCCGAGGTGTCGGACTCGATGATCTTCAGGGCCTCCTTGCCCGCCGCGTAGGCCTCGGCGCTGCCGACCGCGGCCAGATGGCTCAGCACGCCGTTGGTCCGCCGCCCGATGCACTGTTTTCGTTTGTTGGCATCGGCCGCCGGGTCGGCGAGCGTTTTCGCCAGGACCTTGGTCTCCTCGCGGGCGGTTCGGACGATTGCGTCGGCGTCGCCAGCCTCGTAGTACATCAGGACGCGGCGATGGTCGCCCAGCGCGAAAGTAAGTTCCTCCATCGCCCTGATACGTTTGGCGTTGTCCTTGGCGCTCTTCTCGATCTCCTTCTTCCAGTGCTCGGCGCGCTGCCTAGCCGAATCCGCCGTGATGGCCGACGCCTTCGGGTCAACCTCGAACTCTGCTGTCAGGTCCACGCGAAAGCCCTCGCTGGAGAAGACCGTGATCGCCGCCGTGTACGTGCCCTCGGTGAGCCCAACAATCCGCCCGGCGCCGATCTGCCCGATCCGCGGCACCTTCGCCGTCGGAATGTACGTGTACCGCACCTGCCCCTGGCAACTGACGCGGATGACGTGGTCGCGGTCGTAGTCACGGGTGTTGTTCCGCTGCGACTGGATACGGGCCTTCGCCCGCTGGGCATCGGTGGGTTCTTCGACGTTGGCCAGCAGCTTCTTCTCCATAGCCTCGGCCTTGACCAGGTCCACGCATTTCACCCGGCACACGATGGCGCCCGGGGCGGCCGACTCGCTGAAGCGAACGACCGGCTCCCGCCGCTGGAGCCCTTCCGTCCCCCATTGCCACATACCGGTCAGGTAGAACATCTTGCCCTCGGCCGTCGGCGGGGTCTGTTGCCCGTCGAGCAGCTTCCGCAACTCGTCCAACGTGTCGTCGAGGATCGCCGCGTCGACGGCCATGCTCATCACGAGCGACTCCGCCGCCAGCAGGAACCGCCGCTTCGTCCGCGTCCGCGCTGCCTCCAGCATGCGAATCCGCAGTTTCAGTTCGTCGTGCAGGTCCTTGACCTCTTTGATCTCCGGCTTGTCGAGGATTTCGGCGGCCCATTCGGCCAGCTCATCCACCTCGTCCCGCTCTTCATCGACGGGCTGCGAGGCCGGCTTCGTGGCCGGCGGGTTCTTCAGGCGGCGACGGATGCGGTCCTCCAGCGCTCGGGCGAGGTCCTCCTGCAGGTATTTCGTTGCGGCGATCGTCGCCAGTGCCCTCTTTCGCTCGGCCACCGCGCGAGACACGGCCGCGTCGCCGGGAAGCGAGTCCAGGCGCTTCTCTGCGGCCCGCATCGTCCCCACCGACCGCGCCGTCCGGCGGGTGTAGTCGGCCCCGCCGCGGAACTCGTTCTTGATCCGCGGCCAGACCTTGTTCCAAAACTCCCGCACCACCCACTGGTGCAGCACCTCCGTGCCCAGCTGGATAATGAACTGCTTACCCGTGAACCGCATGAACACCCGCGTGATCAACTGCCCGATCCGCTCGTTGATCTTTGCCTTGATCAGACGCTGAAGCCCGCGAAGGTCGTGCACCCCCTGTCCGAGGTGCCGCGTGGTGATCTCGTCCAGTGCCTGAGTCAGCCGCTGCTTGAGCTTCGCCATCGCGGCAGCTTCGGCCTCCTTCCAAGACTCGGCCGTCATCACCTCGCCCAGCCCATGCTCGGCCAACCGCGCAGCCAGTCGCTTTCGGAGTTCCTCCTGGGCCCAGGCCAGCAGGACCTGGATGAGCTTCGGCCGGTCGGCCTGCGTGACGGGCAGTGCGGCCACGTCGGTCAGTTCCCGGAACTCCACGAGCATCTCGTGCGTCTGAGTGACCATTCCCCGCGCGAGCATGACCTCGTAGCCCAGCCCGCGCCGGGTGTCGGCGGCGATGAAGCCCTTCAGCGTCCGCTCGAACGACCGCCCGGCTTCGTAGAACCGCTCGCCAAGGGCCTGAAGCTCCGCCGCCTGCTTGTCGGCCCCCTCATCATTGACCGGCTCCGGCCGCCCGGCGAACTCCGCGATCTCCGCCCGCACCCCGGCAAGGGCCGTCCAATGCGATTGCAGCGGCTTGACGAACTCGGTCAGATTCTCGATGTCCGCCTGCGGCACCTCTGGCGGAACTGTCGACGCCTTCTTGCCCTCGGCGCCCACGCCCGGCCCGTACAGACCGAACACCATCGTCCCAACGACGAACGCATATGCAGTTCTGTTCATCGCTCATCTCCTTGTACAAGGCCTTGCGATTCGGAAATGTTACACTAAAGCCTATCCTCCCCGTTCCCCATTCGCAATGCGGCTCGGCGTCCTTGTTGATGGTCATGAAGCCAGGGCCAAGCTGGGCAGCTTCGGTCCCCTGTACAGGTGGTGCAACCCCGCCGGGCCGGAAGTTTGGGCCCGACCGTACCGATCGACCTTGTCAGCTCGACGGCTTGCGACTATCATCTCCACCCATGACCTGGAAACCATGGACATTCTTCATGGTGGCGCTGGCGGGTTGGATGAACCGCCAGCAGCAGGAAGTCATCGACAACCTGCGGGAGGAGAGCCGAATCTTGCGGGTGGAATGCCTCATCGGCAACCATCCTGCGTGTTGCCCAAGGAGATCAACGCCATGACCCGCACACGATCCGCCCGCGCGACCAGCCTGCCCCGAGGGGCCCTGATGCTGCTGACGGTTGCTCTTCTGTTGGCCGGCCCAGCCGCCGCGGCGACCAGGCAGGACTCCATGGACCTGAGGCTCTGGTCGGAGCACCTCTTCGAACTCCAGAATCGCTTCGCCAAGCTCTCGGACGATCTGCCCGAGGCGCCGAAGATGGGCATGAAGCACATCACCGCGTACGAGGAGAACGCCGAGTTCGTGTACGTGGCCGGCACTGCGGGCTCGTGGACGCGGCGGGTGGTGTTCCTCAAGCCCGGCGTGTTCGTGGTGGACGACATAGGCGAGCTTCCGGGCGGGCAGGCGCGGTGGAAGGTCAATACCCGCGCCGCGCCCAAGATCCAGGGCACGGAGGTGACCTACACCGGGCCGGACGCCAAGCTCCGCAGTATGAGCATCCTGCCGGTCAAGGCGAAGGTGTCCAGCACGCCCGAGGCGCACGGCGATTACGAGCAGGCCCACGTGGTCTCGGTTGATCCCGTTGCCGTGGGTCAGGGGCGATACGTTCACGTGTTCTACACGGCCGGCGAGAAGGAGACGCAGATCCGCGCCGACATGGCATCCACGAAAGGCCCCCTGCATTTGACAGTCACGCAGGGTGAGACGACGTTCGAGTTGACCCTGCCGCCGCAGGCCGACGCGGCCGGGACGATTGCGACTTCCTCGGGCGGTAAGGCTCAATTGACCAAGCGACTGCTGCCGTCCGGCGTAATGCCACACGGGACCACGGGCGTGAAGCTGCTGGAACGCTGGGACAAGGCTTATCGCGGCACGGGCATGCCGGGCTGGGATGCCGGCCGGGTGGCGAACCAGTTGAAGATGGCCGTCGAGGAGGGCAAGGTCAAGCCGGGCAAGGCGCTGATTCTGGGCTGCGGGACGGGCACAAACGCCGTCTTCCTGGCCCAGAAGGGGTTCGAGGTGACGGGACTTGAGGTGGCGCCCACGGCGCTGAAGATCGCCGCGGCCAAGGCCCGCAAGGCCGGCGTGAAGATCCGCTGGATCCTTGCCGACGCGGCCAACCCGCCCCGCATGGAACCGTTCGACTTTGTCTTCGACCGCGGCTGCTATCATCACGTACGCTGGGTCAACCTCGAGGGCTATGTCGGGGCGGTCAGCAGGCTGACCAGGTCGGGGGGACAGTTCCTCTTGCTGTCCTTCCGCGCCACCGATGACCGGCAGGGCAAGCCACGCGTCAAGGAAAGCCAGATCCGCGAGGACTTCTCGGCCGCGTTCGAGTTCGAATGGCTCAAGGAGATGCAGTTCGACAGCCGTAGCGGCATAGAGAA
>JAUWQU010000576.1 GCA_030610965.1 Phycisphaerae bacterium | reverse complement strand
GGTCGAAGACCGCGACCGCGCAGCCGACTTCCCCAACCACAAACCCGTCGCCTGCAGAAGCATCGAAGTGTTGTAAGCCCCCAGCCGCCGGGAGGCCCTCACCCGCTTCGCCGGCCGGGGGCTCCGTGGCCTGCCGGTCGAGCACGTTGAGGACATCCCGGAACTGCCCGAATCCTGCCCCGCCGCCCTGTCCGACATGGGCTGCCCAAGATTACCGCCGCGCGGTGGCGGATTTTCGGGCCGACCCGCCCGAGGCGGTGTGGGCAAAAAAGAACCCCGGCCAATGACCGGGGTTCGGTGAACTTGAAGTGTCAGCCAAATCAGGCTTTGCGACGTCGTCGCCTGAGCATCATCAGGCCGCCGATGCCCAGCAGGGCCATCGTGGCCGGCTCGGGAATCAAGCTGATGTCGTCATAGTATATGACCGAAGCATCCGCCGAGATGGGAAAAATGTCCATGACTTCGATGCCGAGTACTGCCTGGTCGGACCACGGCGCCGATGCACCAAGCGAGACGCCATCGTAAAAGACCTCACAGGTGTTGACATCCAAGTCAATATCAGCGCTGACTTCAACCCACGTGTCATACTGGATCGCTTGCGCGCCTGCAAGGTTGTTCTGGTTCCAGACCAAATCAGCATTGGCATGAGTCGGGTCCATCATCCAGTGGATCTGGACCTGGCCCCACTGATAGTTGTTATTGGCCTGGTCAAATGTGTTCATCAGGTTGAAGTAAGTTTCACCGGCTTTACCATCGGAGGGGATGTAAGTCATCACCGAGAAATCCCAGACACCCGTTTTCGGGCCATAACCGAACTCATAGCACTGGTCGGTTCCAGCGCCACCGACGGCGGCCAGTGAATTCGGCTGGCTGTTAGCTGGTCCTGCCGTGACAATACAATTCGCAGCAGCAGCACCACCCCAGCCAACCCAGTCATTTCCAGGTGGAATCACGACGCTGGCAGTATACGAATCCAAGTTATCGCCCGAACCCGCTTGGGCCGTGGGAGCCAACAGGCACATTCCCAACAGTGCGATCACTACTAGAAGTTTCCTCTCCATTTTGCTTCTCCTTCTCTTTCTCTATAGAAATGCTTTGGCTACAAGCCAGTTACCAACGTTCACGTCCAAGTCCGCACAGTCGCCGCCATGGCGCGTGCTTCCGACTCCTCCGCCGAACTTCGGCTCTCACAAATAGCCTTCCCGAGCAAGAAAGACCTGTAACTCTAAAGATGATACCGCGCTATCCGAAAACTGCAAGTAATAAAACGATTATTTCGCTCAACTATTTTCGCCCGCCTTCTCCTCGGATTATTCCCATATCATCTGCCGGGGCTCTCTTAGACGGTCATCTCTGGTCGTATGCGGACCAGAACCGTCGCGAGCGATCGGGCGGGCGTCATTCCCGAGCCGGCCACGCTGTCGCTGCTGGCTCTCGGCGGCCTGGGGCTGATCCGGCGCCGGCGCCGCGCGGCCTGACCGGCACGATAGGGCAAGAACATGCAACGCCCCGCGATCAACCGCGGGGCGTTTTCATGCTCAAACGAAGACGAATTCCCGATCGGACGCGAGATTGGCGTCCGGCCGGATTCTCACTCAACCTTCAGGCGCAATCGGTTGGAGGTGATTTCGGTGACCTTCAGCTTGACCTCCTTGAGTTCGGTCAGCCTGTCGGCGAGGGTCTCGTTGCCGTAGCGGTATTCGATGTCGATGCTGGCCACGCTCTGGGTTATCTCTCGCAGGCGGATGGCCTGCACTCCGCGGAGCTTGGAGACCTCTGCCTTGAAGGTCTTCCAGCCGCCAAAGTCCATGCCGGTGATGCTCAGTTCGATAGTCCGAGAGACATTGGCTCGCTTGC
The DNA here is from genome assembly GCA_030610965.1 of Phycisphaerae bacterium. Classification (GTDB taxonomy): domain Bacteria; phylum Planctomycetota; class Phycisphaerae; order SM23-33; family SM23-33; genus JAUWQU01. The sequence continues at coordinate 1,746 of JAUWQU010000576.1, read as the reverse complement.
GCCATGCCTCGATAACCGCGGCGAGCAACTTGGGGGCGCAGTCATCGGCGAGTTTGGCCAGGGCCTTGTCCTCTCCGCCGCCTTTTTGCATTGTGTTAACGGTGAAGGGGCCATAGGACTGGACGGCCAGGACTCTGGCCGAGTCGGTCTGGACCACCCGCACGTTGAGGCTGGCGGTGTACTGGTACATGGTCTGGTCGGCGATCTTGAGTTCCTTGCCGAACTTGGCGACGGCCTTGCCGAGGATCACCACGTCGGCCTTGAAGCGCGCGCCGAGCGATGCGACGCTGTCGACGTCGTCCTTGACGGCGGCCAGGAGAATGTCGCGCTTCTGCGTCTTTGCGGCCGTGTTCTTATCCATCAGGGAGATGCCCTTGGCGAGGAAGAAGCTCTCGACGGTGGTTTCCACCTTGCCGCCTTCTTTGACCTCGTAAGTCGGCCCGGCCGCGGCCTGGTGAACGGCCTCGACGATCGCCACAACCACGCGCGGGTTGTTCTCCTGGTGGATGGTGTGGGCGATGGATGCCCAGTCCACCTCGAACTTCCGCGTCGAAACGCGGGCGCGGACCTTGGCGGTGGTGACGCCCTGGGCGACGGTGACTTTGTCGACCTTGTGCTCGCGCACGTAGCCGACGGCGTTGGCGATGACCTTGTCGTAGACGGCCTTGTAGTCGTCGGTCTTGGACTGCGTCGTGAGGAACACGCCGCAGGCTTCTTCCACGGCTGTGCGAAGGGCCTGTGCGACGGCCTCGTCCCTGGCCTTGTCATCGGCGCCGGCGGCCCGGCCGGTCGCGGTCACCCACGTATCCACGGGTACGGCAGCGGCGGCCGGCAGCGGCGACGCCATCGTCAGCGTCAGCAATATCACGACGGCAACTACCGGAAGGGGCCTCATCGGTTGGGCTATCATCGCGGTCACCTCCAGCCGCCCTGGCGCCTCGCGGGCCGCGAGCGACGGCTAAATGGCTATGGCTTGAACTTGGCCTTGATTACATTTTGGGAGACGTCGGTGATCTCCACCTCGGTGATGGCCTCGGCGATTTTCTCGGCCAGCGTTTCGGCGTTGACGTCGGACTGGAGCGAACACTCGGCAATCTTGTTGGAGTACTTGGCGGTGATGTCCTTGAGCTCCTTGATTTCCTTGAGCTTCTTCTTCAATGCCATGTACTGCGTGAACGAGATACCCTCGACCTGGAGTTGCACCTCGCCCCGCCCGGCCAGGGCTTCCTGCCAGAACGTCAGGATGTCCGCCAGCACCAGCGGGGACAGCACACGTGCCTGGGCGTCGAGGGCCTTTGACGCGGCCGAGCGCCACACGCGGTCGACGCCGCGCGTCGGCCTGCCCGGCACGCTGGAAAGCAACTGGGCCGTGTCGGAACGGAATGTTCTGACGTTGGCCTCGGCCTGATACGGGTAGAGCCGCACGCCGCCGATGGTGGTTATGGGCCCGGCGGTGCAGTTGGCCAGGCCGGTGATGAAGATCTGCGCGCCGAACCGCTTGGCGATGGCCTGGACCTTGGCGGGGTTGTCATCGGCAACCGCGGCGACCAGGTCGCGACGGTCGATCGCCTTGAGTTGGTTCTTGTCCACCAGCAGGAAACCGCTTTTAAGAAGTACGTTCTCGATGCGGGTTTGCACGGTCGAGTCGTCCTGGTCCTTTTCGGCGATCTTCTCGCGGATGAAGACCATGATCTTGGGCCGGCCCACCTGCGCCAGCAGCGTCGTAACGGCGCCCCAGGTGTCCTC
>JAUWQU010000214.1 GCA_030610965.1 Phycisphaerae bacterium | reverse complement strand
GCCGCGCGCTGGCGATGTAATCACGTGCGGGGCCGCAACGGCTGCGGCTGACGTTACTGCGGCGCGCCGGAGGAAGCCGCGCCGGCTGATGGTTTTGCAGTGCGGGCCGGTCATGTCGCAATCTCCAATCTTCGTCCCGTGACTACTACCTTCAACCGCGGCGGCGAGGGAAGGTCGCTCATTAGTATTGCGACGCGCGAGGCCGGCGGGCGACTAACCTTTCGGCCTTTGGGCTGTCATATCTGATGTACGGATGGGCAAAGCCAGGCGACTTCGGAAGAGGAGATTGAAGCCATGAACGCAGGAAACATAATTCGACGGGCAGCCAAGCCGATTGGCGCTTTCGTGCTCCTTGGAGCCCTGACGCTGATCCTGTCCGGCTGCGACCGGCATCGCGGTTCGATCCACTATTACAACGACGGCGGCTATTACGGTGACGTGAGAAGCCACCGCTCGCCGCCCGTGATCGTCCGCCATCGCCGCCACGCCCCGCCGCCCGTCTTTGGGCGCGGCCCGGGGCGCGGCAGGCCTCATCGCGGCTATCGCTGATTAACCTCCTTGCCGCAAGCCGGCGCCTATGCCAGACACGCGGGGGCCGAGGGCAGTTTCCTCGGCCCCCGCGTGTCGTGCGCTAAGGCCGGCCAGGTCGCTATCCCTGTGTCCCTTGCCGGCCCGGCGTGATGGAACGGCGCTCGCGTTTTTCTTAGAATTCGTGAACTGTCGCCGAGTCGGCTATCGTCTATACGTCCATACGCCCATGGGGGCGAGTCCGGCGGCACTCGTGTGCCCGGCGCCAACGAACCAAAGGAGATTCGCAAATGCCGTATGCACTGCCGGTGCAGCGAGGCCTACGGATTATCGTTCTCTTGATCGCGGCCATGGCTGTTCCGGCATGCTCCGCCTCGGCAGACGCGACCGGCAAGGTCAACTCGGCCGCCCAGATCGAAATCGCCCGGGCACTCCGCAACGTCTACCCGGCCCTGGTGAGGATCTACGTCGTCGTCAACGAGCCCCGCGCCGGCCGAATGCGAAAGCTCAGCGGCTCGGGCAGCGGAGTGATCATCAGCAAGGACGGCTACGTCGTTACCAACCACCACGTGGCCGGCAACGCCGGGCGGATCGTCTGCAACCTCGCCGACCAGGAAGAGTTGGAGGCCGAACTTGTCGGCACCGACGCGCTGGCCGATATCGCGGTGCTCAAGCTGGAGCTCTCTCGCCGCAAGAAAGGCGCCAAGCCGCTGCCCGTGGCCGAATGGGGCGACTCCGACAAGATCCGCGTCGGCGACGTGGTATTCGCGATGGGAAGCCCGGCAGCCGTGTCGCAGTCGGTTACGCGCGGCATCGTAAGCAACACCCAACTCATCATGCCGAGAAACATGTCCGGCGCCTTCCGCCTGGACGGAGAGAACGTCGGATCGATCGTGCGATGGCTCGCCCACGACGCGGTTATCTTCGGCGGAAACAGCGGCGGGCCGCTGGTCAACGTCGAGGGAAAGATTGTCGGGATAAACGAAATAGGGCTCGGCTCGCTCGGCGGGGCCATCCCGAGCAACCTCGCCCGCAGCGTCGCCGAGCAGATCGTCGCAGGCGGGCACGTCAAGCGAAGTTGGACCGGCATGGAGGTCCAGCCGCGACTCAAGAGCGGCGCCGCCGACGCGGGCGTGCTTGTCGCCGGAGTCGTCAAAGACTCCCCCGCCGAGGCCGCGGGGCTTAAGGCGGGCGACGTCATGACCTCCTTCGACGGCTCGGCCGTCGATTGCGGCATCGGCGAGCATCTCCCCCTTTTCAACCAGCTCGTCCTGGCCACGCCAATCGGCAAGACGGTGGAAATAAAGCTCCTTCGCGACGGCAAGGCGAAGAAAGTATCGCTGACCACCGTCGCCCGCGAGCCGGCCCTGCCGAGGCCCGAGGAAGTCAAGTCGTGGGGCATCGCGGCCCGCAATCTGACGAGGATGATGGCTCTGGAACGTCGCTGGCCGGACAAGGACGGCGCGCTGGTTCACTCGATTCGTGCCGGCGGGCCGTGCGGCGACGCCAAGCCCAGCATCAGCCCCGGCGACGTTATCCGAAAGATCAACGGCAAGTGCGTCAAGGACCTGGCATCGCTTCGCAAGCTGACGGCCGAGGCAACCAAGGGCAGAACCGATCCGGTGCCCGTGCTCGTGGATTACGATCGCGGCACGAGGAAACTCCTGACGGTGGTGAAGGTCGGCAAGCAGCCCCCTGCCGACAAGCCCGCCCTGGCCCGCAAGCCCTGGCCTGCCGTTGGCACGCAGGTGCTCACGCGCGACTTGGCCGAGTCGCTGGGCATGAAGGGCAAGACCGGCGTTCGCGTAACGCAGGTATACCCGGGACTCGCTGGCGAAAAGGCCGGGCTCGAGGTCGGAGACATAATCCTGGCCGTTGACGGCATGGATGTCGAGGCATCGCAGCCCAGCGACACCGACGTGTTTGACACTATGATCCGCCAGTACGACATCGACGCGGAGGTGGTGCTGACGGTCGTCCGGAGCAAGGCCCGCAAGAAGATCAGAATGAACCTCGAGGCCCCTCCCACGCCGTCCGACCGCCTGGCCAAGTACGAGGACGAGGACTTCGAGTTCACCGTTGGCGACCTGTCGGTCATGGATCGCATCCGCAAGCAGGAGGACAAGTCGCTGAGCGGCGTGCTCGTGGAGCGGGCTGACTCGGGCGGCTGGGCGGCCTTCGGTGGCCTGGCCGGCGGCGACGTGGTGATATCCATCGACGGTAAGCCCACGCCCGACGTAGGCGCCGTCGAGAAGGTACTGACGGCCGCCAAGGCCGAAAAGCCGCAGCGCATAGTCTTCTTCGTCAAACGAGGCATACATACGAAATACTTGGAGATCGAGCCCGACTGGCGATCCGTCAATCCCTGACACGCCAGGCGAGGATCGAGATAAAGCGTAACCAGAGCGAGAAAGGATCTGTAATGAGCAAGCGAGTTTTGCCTGTCGTGATGTGCATGGCGGTGGCGGCGGCTTGGTCGGTCGCGGCCGGGGCCGACGGGAGTGTCAACAGCGCGAAGAAAGTCCTGAAGGACTACGGCGAGGCGGTGGTCCATGTCGAGGCGGTCCTGTCGATCAGCGCCGAGGGCCCCCTGGCCGGGCGGTTGGGCGGCGGGCAGGAGCAGAAGGTCCAGATCACCGGCACGGTGGTGGACCCGTCCGGCCTTACGGTGGTCTCCTACATAAGCCTGAATCCGACGAGTGCGCTGAAGAACGTCAAGGTCCGTGGCAGCGACGGACAACAGATGTCCGTGAGGATCAAGGGCGAGCTTTCCGACGTGAGAATCGTCCTGCCCGACGGCACTGAGATTCCCGCGCGCGTCGTGCTGAAGGACGAGGACCTCGACATGGCGTTCATCATGCCGAAGGACAAGCTCGAGAAGGACGCAAGCGAGCAGATCGGAGCCGTGGACCTGTCCAAGGGCGCGGCGAAAGCCGATCGGCTCGACGAGGTCATCCGCCTCAGCCGGCTCGGCAAGGATCTGAACCGCGAGTTGGTCATCGAGCTCGATCGCATCTGCGCCGTCATCACCAAGCCGCGGACGTTCTACATACTCGGCGGCGCCCGGCCCGGCACGCCCGTGTTCGCGGCGGACGGCAAGCTGCTGGGCATTATCGTCATCCACAAGAAGCCCGGGGGCGAGAGCTCCAGCCGAGGCACGGGCGCCGGAGGCACGCCCGTGATCCTGCCGACCAAGAACGTGAAAAAGATCGCCGACCAGGCCAGGGAAGAAATGGCCAAGGCCCCCACCACCAAGGACGCCGACTCCAAGGAATCTGCCGACGAGTAGCGCCTCTCGTTATTGACTCACAAACGCAGCCGGATGCTCCGTCCTCCGTTCAGTGCCGGGATCCGTATGCACTGATCCCCTTATCCCGGGCCATCGAGGCAATCCTGAAATGCGGTTGACTTTGTGGTATTACTAAGTAATACTTTAAGTGAGGGTCCGTTGCACAAACGCCGGCCGACGGCGAACGGGAAAATGAGTCATGGCAGGCAAGAAGCAGGACGTCATAACGTTGAAGGTGGACCGGTCGCTGGCCGAGGCGATGGCAGGCGTTTCCAATCGCAGCAGGTTCATCCGCGACGCGATCCTGGCTGCGCTCGAGAACGTATGCCCGCTGTGCATGGGCACGGGCATCCTTTCGCCGCGGCAGAAGGAGCACTGGGTCGGCTTCGCCCGCGACCATAGCGTGCGGCAGTGCCCCGAATGCCACGAGCGGCACCTGACGTGCGAGCACGAAACAGCCCGGCCGAGGCGACGCGGCGCCAATAAGGCCGCGTCCAAGGCGACCCCAGCCAGGAAAGGCAAACTAACGTGAGAGCCGTCTCAGCGACATTTTGCGGATCAGTTCTGCTGGCTGTGGCAGTCCTTGCCGGGTCGCCGGGCTGCGCGGACAGAACCCAGCCCGCCCGCGGCGGTAAGGCAAGTGTGTTCGCCTGCGTGGCGCCGCATGGCTACTTCGCCCGCCGAATCGCCGGCGGGCTTGTCGACGTGCAGGTGCTCGTGGGCGCCGGCGCCAACCCGCACACATTCGCCCCGGCTGCCAGCCAGATGGTCGCCCTCTCCCGGGCAAACCTGTACTTCCGGGCCGGCTTGCCATTCGAAGACGCACTCTGCCGCAAGCTGGGCGACATGGCTGGCGGGCCGCGGATAATCGACACGCGGGCCGGTATCGACCTGCTCGATGAAGCCGGGCACGAGCACGGCGAACAAGATGCCGGGCGAGACAGGGACCCGCACGTATGGCTTTCGCCCAAGCTCGCAGCCAGCCAGACAGCCACCATCCGCGACGCCATGTGCGAAAAGTACCCCGAACACGCCGAAGCCTTCCGCCGCAACGCCGCCGCCCTGTCGGCCGAGATCGAGGTGCTGGATGTGAAAATCGCAAAGACCCTCGCCCCGCTCAAGGGCCGGACGTTTTTCGTCTTCCACCCGGCCTTCGGCTACTTCGCGGCCGCTTACGGCCTGCGGCAGGAGGCGGTTGAGACCGGCGGCAAGAGCCCTTCGCTAAAGGACATCAGCAGGCTGATCGCCAAGGCCAAGGCCGACAAGGTGCGGGTGATATTCGTTCAGCCGCAGTTCTCGACGCAGGCGGCGCAGACGATCGCCGACGAGATCGGCGGCGTCGTTGCGCCCATCGACCCGCTGGCCGAGGACTACATGCCCAACATGGAGGCCATTGCCGAGAGCATCCGCTCGGCCCTGTCAGGCGAGGCCGGCGGCAAGTAGGCCCGTCAAAGGAACCCATCATGCCGGAGCCAGTCATCGAGATCGAGGACCTGTGGTTTTCCTACGGCGCCCAGGCGGTGCTGCGGGATGCCTGCCTGCGGATCGAGGCCGGCGAGTTCGTCTGCCTGCTGGGCCCCAACGGCGGTGGCAAGACCACGCTGCTCAAGCTCATGCTTGGCCTGCTGAGGCCCGACCGCGGGACGATCAGGGTGCTGGGCGGCCAGCCGCGGGAAACGTGCTCGCGGACCGGCTACGTCGCCCAGCAGACCCAGTTCGACCCCAGCTTTCCGGTCAGCGTGTTGGACGTGGTGCTCATGGGCCGGCTCGGCCGATCGGGAGGCCTGGGCCCGTACCGCCGGGCCGACGTCCAGGCCGCCGACGCCGCCTTGGCCGAGGTCAGCATGAGCGACCTTCGCAAGCGCCCGTTCAGCGACCTTTCGGGCGGGCAGCGGCAGCGAGTGCTGATCGCCCGCGCCCTGTCGGCCGAGCCGGAACTGCTGCTGCTCGACGAGCCGACGAGCAGCCTCGACGTCGGCGTCGAGCAGGACTTCCAGCAGTTGCTGGGCTCTCTGGCCGAGCGAATGACGATCGTCCTGGTCAGCCACGACATCGGCTTCGTCACCGAGCAGGTGGGCAAGGTCGTCTGCGTTAATCAGGCCGTGGCGGTTCATCCGACGGCCTCGCTGACCGGCGACATGATGCGGGACCTTTACGGCCAGGACATCCGACTGGTGCGTCACGACCACACCTGCGTCGACCAACATGAGCAACAGGGGGCGGGATGATGGGCGAGTTTATCGACGCGGTCCTGACGTTCCCGCTGATGCAGCGTGCGGTCGCCACGGCGATGCTGGCGTCCGTGGCGTGCGGGGTGGTCGGCACGTTCGTCGTGGTCCGGCGGATAACTTACCTCGCCGGCGGGATCGCGCACTGCGTGCTCGGCGGCATGGGCGCGGCGGTGTTTTTGCGCGCGAGCTATCCGCAGCAGTTCGGCTGGCTCGAGCCGATCCACGGCGCGATCGTGGCCGCCCTCGTCGCCGCGGCGGTCATGGGGGTCGTCTCGATGAAGTTTCGCCAGCGCGAGGACACGGTAATCAGCGCCCTGTGGGCCGTGGGCATGGCCTCCGGCGTGCTGCTGCTCTACCTCGCGCCCGGCTACCAGCAGGATCTGATAGGCTACCTGTTCGGCAGCATCTCCATCGTCGCGGCGAAGGACCTGTGGCTCGTCGCGGCGCTGGACGTGGTCGTGGTGAGCGTGTCAGTGGTCTTCTACCGCCAGCTCCAGGCGGTCTGCTTCGACGAGGAATTCGCCCGCACTCGCGGCCTGCGGGTGGGCTTTTACTACATGCTGCTGCTGTGCCTGACAGCCCTGACGGGCGTGCTGCTGGTGACGGTCGTGGGCATCGTAATGGTCATCGCCCTGCTGACGCTGCC
>JAUWQU010000320.1 GCA_030610965.1 Phycisphaerae bacterium | reverse complement strand
CCCGCGCGGGTTGCGCGGGCCGGAGCGTGGATGCGAGTTTGGAAAGGCCGCGCCACATGAATCTTCCGTTATACCGTTCGATCAAACTCGTCATGCCGGCCCTGCTGGCGGGCCTGTGCCTGACATGCGTCGCGGCCGGTGGCGCCGAGCCAAACGCGCCGGCCCCCGCGGCCAGGTGGCTGGAGGCCTTCGGTTCCCACGAGTCGCTGACCGACGGCTTTGGCGGGGTCGCCCGGCCGCTCGATGACCTGGGCTTTCACTGTTGCCTGGCCGCGACGCAGGTCTACCAGCTCAACCTTCACCCCGGCCAGGCTGCGCACCGCCGGGCCGGGCGATACGCCGGCAGTTACGACCTCGATCTCGAGTTCGACCTCGAGAAGATCGTCGGCCTTCGCGGCGGGGTGTTCTTCATGGGCGTCGAGGGCAGTTGGTCCGACGGGCTGGACGCGTCGTCGATCGGCAGCTTCTTCGGCGTCAACGACGACGCCGGCGGCGACGAGGCCGTCATGCTCAGCGAGGCCTGGTACGAGCAGAGTTGGCTCGACGGGCGGGTGCTGCTCCGCGTCGGCAAGGTGGACCTGACGGGCACGGTGCTGTGCCACAATTGCCCGGTGGCCTTCGACGGCAGCATGTACGCCAACGACGAGACTGCCCAGTTCCTCAACGGCGCGATGGTCAACAACCCGACGATCCCGTTCCCGGACAACGGCCTTGGCGCGATGCTGTACACCGAGCCGCTGGACGGCTTCTACATGTCGGCCGGGGCCGCCGACGCACAGGGCGACGCCCGCGAAACGGGTTTTCGCACGGCCTTTCACGGGCCGGACTATTTCTTCGGCATATTCGAGATGGGCGTCGTGCCGCGGCTTTGCGGTATGGACGGCGCCTATCGCGTGGGCTTCTGGTACGACCCGCAGCCCAAGGGCCGGTTGACCCACGGCACGAAGCGCGACGACATGGGGCTGTATTTATCGTGCGACCAGATGGTCTTCAAGGAGGTCGCCGACGATCCCGAAGACACCCAGGGCCTCGGCCTGTTTGCCCGCTGGGGCTATGCCCACAGCGACGTGGCGGAGATTACGCATTTCTGGTCGGCGGGCGGGCAGTACCAGGGCATGCTGCCCGGCCGGGACGACGACGTGCTCGGCGTGGGCGTCGCTCAGGGCCGGCTCAGCGGGCACGCGCGCTCGGCCGGTCGTGATGCTCACGAGACGGCCGTCGAGGTCTACTACAACGCGAAGGTCTGCGGCTGGCTGAACATCACCGGCGACGTTCAATACGTCCTCAATCCCGGCGCCGACAGGGCCGTGGGCGACGCCGTGGTCATAGGCATAAGGGCGCAGATGAACTTCTGACCTCCGTTTCGGTCGCCTGCCCGGCGGCTCTCGCGGGCAAAATCCGACCCAATTCGGCTTGGCCAAGGCCTGACATTATGGTATTACGATATTATTAAAGCGTAATACCGCAAAGCGAGAGGATACATGTCATGCACATGAGTGACGCGCTTATCTCGCCCGCGGTCGGCGGCACGATGTGGGTAGCCGCCGCCGGGCTGGTCGGCTACAGCGCCCGGAAGATGCGGCATTGCCTGGATTCGAGCCGGGTGCCGCTGATGGGGGTGATGGGCGCGTTCGTGTTTGCCGCCCAGATGGTGAACTTCACCATCCCCGGCACCGGCTCCAGCGGCCACCTGGGTGGCGGGTTGTTGCTGGCGATCCTGCTTGGCCCGTCGGCGGGGCTTATCACCATTGCGTCGATCCTAACCGTTCAGGCGATGCTTTTCGCCGACGGCGGGCTGCTTGCGCTGGGGAGCAACATCATTAACATGGGCTTTTTTCCCTGCTTTATCGCTTATCCGCTGGTGTACCTGCCCCTGGTGGGCAAGAAGCCAGGCCGGGGGCGGATCGCCATTGCGGCGACACTCGCGGCAGTGCTGGGGCTGCAACTAGGGGCGCTGGGTGTGGTGACCGAGACGACAATGTCGGGCATTGCCGACCTGCCGTTTGCGAAGTTTCTGCTGCTGATGCTGCCGATCCACCTGGCGATAGGCCTGGTCGAGGGGCTGGCCACGACGGCTGTGGTGAGCTTCGTCTGGCAGGCCCGGCCGGACGTTCTTGAGCTTGCCGATTCCCCCGGTGACGGTCGGGGGCGTTTGGGCTCAGTCGCTGTCTGCCTGCTGGTCGCCGCCATCGTTACCGGCGGAGTTGTAAGCTGGTTCGCCTCGACTCGCCCCGATGGCCTGGAGTGGTCGGTCGCCGGGGTGACGGGCAAAGCGGAGTTGGCGGAATCGACCGATGGCCTCCACGGCGCCCTGAAGCGAGCCCAGGAGCGGACGGCGCTTCTGCCCGACTACGATTTCGCCAAGACGCAAGAGCCGGCCCGCGGCGGGCAGGCGCCGGCGCCGGAAGAATCATCTCTGGGTCAATGGTTCGCACCGAGCGCCGGCACAACCGTCTCGGGGCTTCTCGGCGGGGGCATCACGCTGATACTGGTTTTCCTGATCGGCTGGGCGCTGCGGCGACGGGCGGCGTCGGCCCCGTCGGCGTAGCTTAAGTCAGAGGTCTTTGCGGGTATGGCTGACATCGACAGCAGGATGGCCGAGATCGGTTGGCTTGACCGCCTGGCCAGCCGCGACACGCCCCTGCATCGCATCGACCCGCGAGCAAAGTTGCTGACCACGCTGGCGTTCATCGTCGCGGTTCTGTCATACGGCAAGTACCAGCTTGCACCGCTGATGCCGCTGGCGATCTACCCGGCGGTGCTGATAGCGCTGGGCGACGTGCCGCTGAAGTTCATCGCTCGCAAGTTGCTGATCGTTTCGCCTTTCGCCATCTTCGTGGGCCTGTTCAATCCACTGCTGGACCGCCAGACGATGCTGACGGTCGGGCCGCTTGAAATATCGGGCGGCTGGGTGTCCTATGCCTCGATCCTGATGCGGTTCGTGCTGACGGTCAGCGCCACTTTGGCGTTGGTGGCCGGGACGGGAATACACAACGTCTGCCGAGGCCTGGAGCGGCTGGGCGTGCCATCCGTGTTTACGGTGCAGGTGTTGTTGCTCTATCGATACCTCTTCGTCCTGGTCAATGAGGGCGCGCGGATGTCGCGGGCCAGGGCCCTGCGGTCCGCGGGCAGCCGCGGAATGGGCCTGCGCGTCCTCGGCGCGATGCTGGGCAGTCTGTTGCTGCGTACGCTCGACCGGGCGCAGCGAGTCCACGCAGCCATGTGCTGTCGAGGCTTCGACGGGCACGTCCGCACGATCGAGGCGCTGCGCCTGCGCGCGAGGGACGCTGCGTTTCTGGTCGGCTGGCTGGGCGTGCTGGCGCTGTTGCGCGCGTTCGACCTGGCCGGGCTGCTGGGCGCTATCGCAACCGGAGGCGGCCGATGAGTCATCACCTTGTCGAGGCAAAGGATGTCCACTACAGCTACTCCGACGGCACGCAGGCCATGTGCGGCGTGTCGTTCCGCATTACGCATGGTGAATCGGTGGCTGTCGTGGGCGCCAACGGCGCCGGCAAGAGCACGCTGCTTCAGCATCTAAGCGGCTGTTTGCTGCCCGGCGGCGGCACGGTGCGGATCGGCGACACGCTGCTGACGCGCAAGACGCTGGCGATCGTGCGCCGCACGGTGGGCATGGTGTTCCAGGACCCCGACGACCAGTTGTTCATGCCGACCGTCTGGGCCGACGTGGCTTTCGGGCCGATCAACCTTGGGCTGCCGGCGGACCAGGTGCGGTCCCGCGTCGAACATGCCCTTGAGACCGTCGGCATGTCGCATGTCGCCGGCAGGCCTCCGTACCGGCTTTCCGGCGGCGAAAAACGCGCCGTTTCCATCGCCACGGTCCTGTCCATGGACCCGTCCATACTCGTGATGGACGAGCCGACCTCGAACCTGGACCCGCGGGCTCGGCGCAGGCTTATCGAGCTGCTGGGGACGTTTACGCACACCAAGATCATCGCCACGCACGACCTGGACATGGCGATGGAGTTGTGTGGCCGGACGATCGTACTGTCCCAGGGCCGAATCGCCGCTGACGGCCCGACGGCCGACATCCTCCGCGACGAATCCATCCTCGCCCCCTGCGGCCTGGAGAAGCCTCTGAGCCTTCAAGGCTGCCCGATCTGCTCGCGACAGAAAAGATGACAGGCTACTCTCTGACTCGTCCATCAACGACACGGGCGCCTTATCCCGTTAAGGTCGGCTGTCCCCGATCTCATCGTATCGGACCCGGCTTTCCGCCGAGCCGTGCGGGCTCGGGTAGGCCTGTTTCCCGTTCAGGCTTACAACCGCCTGGCCGCTGGCATGGTGGGGGCGATACTTTGGGAGTTGGCGCGTGAGCTTAGGCATGGTGCGGCCCCTTTCTGCCACCCAAAGTGGTATTACCGCTTTGGGTATGCGGCGTCCAGGTCGCACCGTCGTGTCAAAGACGTGAGCGCTTCTTCGAGCGCCCACCAGATTTACGGAAATGGAGCTGGAGAGACTCGAACTCTCGACCTCCTGCATGCCATGCAGGCGCGCTCCCAGCTGCGCCACAGCCCCATCTGGGTAGCACCGGCTCGAAGTCGGGCCGGCGCATATCCGATTGTCAAATCTTCGGCTGACGCCGAAGCATATCTTTTAGCATTTCCGGGCGATCCGGTCAAGCGTTCTGGCGAGAAACCGGCAACAAAAAGTGCGGCCGGCGGGCGACGCGACGGCCCCGGCCCGCAGCCGCAGGCGACCCTGGCTTGTCTTGGGCCACCGCCAGGTTAGAATGCCCAAATGCCAAAAATGTCCAAACCGGTGTCTTGGCCCAATCGTCTAGCTCGCGGCCTGGCGGAGGTCGCGGGGCAGTCCCTGAGGACCAGTTTCGATCTGTTCAAGGTCGTTGTCCCGATTATCATCGTTATCCGGCTGCTGGGCCAGCTTGGGTGGATCGAGTACCTGGGGGCCGCCCTGACGCCGGCGATCGAGTTGGTGGGCCTGCCCGGGCAGACGGGCCTGGTCTGGGCGACGGCGATGGTCACCAGCCTCTACGGCGGCGCGGCGGTGTTCGTGTCCCTGGCCGCGCCCCTGACGGCCGCCCAGGCCACCGTGCTGACGACGATGATGCTCATAGCCCACGGCCTGCCGGTGGAACTGCGGATCGCCCAGAAGGCGGGCACAAGGTTCCGCGTCATGGCTCTCATTCGCATCGGCGGGGCCTTCCTGGCCGGGCTGATCCTGAGCCGCATCTACACGGCCGGCGGCTGGCTTCAGGGGGCCAACAAGGCCGTCTTCAGCTCGGCCGGACGGGGCGACTCCTGGCCGGGATGGCTGCGGAGCCAGGGCATCTTCATGCTGAAGGTCGTGATTATCATCTTCGCCCTGATGCTTCTGCTGCGAATCCTCAAGGCCATCGGCGTGATGGGCCTTCTGACGCGGCTGCTGGCACCTGGCCTGCGGCTACTGGGCATGAGCCGCGACGCGGCGCCTGTGCCGGGCATCGGCATGCCACGGGGGATTACCTACGGCGGGGGGCGT
>JAUWQU010000116.1 GCA_030610965.1 Phycisphaerae bacterium | reverse complement strand
GCCCGTCCCAGCCGAGGCGGTACTTCTTCATCTCCGGCGGGATGTACGAGTTCTCCATCCGGTTGTGGTTGCCCGCCTGGTTTGCCCACAGGTGCCACTTGCCCACGTAGCCCGTTTCGTAGCCGGCCTCGGTCACCACGTGCCCCAGGCATCGCTGGTTGGGGTTGATGCGAATCTCGTTGGTGGCCATGCCAGTGCTCGACGGGTACTTGCCCGTAAACAGCGACGCGCGGTAGGCGGCGCAGACCGGCATGGGGGACACGCACTGGCGGAAGTTGACGCCCTGCGAGGCGAGGCGGTCGATGTTGGGCGTGCGGGCCTTGGCGTCCCCGGCGTAGCCGACGGATTCGTAGCGCAGTTGGTCGGCCAGGATGTAGATGACGTTGGGCCTCTTCTTTCCCGCCTGGTCCGCCCCGGCCGCGCCTAGATCGGCCGGCGAAACCCCGGTCGCCATCATTGCCGCCGCAGTGCCCGTCTTCATTAGAAAGCCCCTTCGTGTGCAGGTTTTCTCTGGCGTCATTTTTCAACTCCGCAGTGTGTCAATCTCAGACAAATCCCAAATCACAAGCACCCAATTCCAAACAAGAGCCCGTCTCGGGCCTTCAGCCATCTATTCGCCAACTCTCCGTCCGGGGTTATGCCTTCCAGGCGCCGGAATGCCTTGCACAGTTCGATCGCGTCGCGGACGCCCGATTCCCGGGCGCCAGCCCTAATGCCGAACGCTACATCTCACTCAAGGTTTCGCTACCTTGCCCTCAGGGTAGTCCTTGCCGCGGTAACTGCGGGTCACTGACTGTTGCCAGGCTTCCATATCGGCCTTCATGCGTTTGAGAACCTCCGGATGCCCGGCTGCGACATCCGTCTTTTCAGACACGTCAGCATTCACGTCATACAACTCGAATTTATCTTTGCCCCGTTTGTATAGTTTGTACTGATTATCGATCCAGGCCACTCGTGTCGACGACAGGATATCGTCGCCTTCAGGGTGCCAGAACCCGATACCTTTCGGTCGCTTCTTCATCTTTCCGTCGAGAAGCGGCAGGATACTGATGCCATCAATGGGTTGTGCCTTATCCGAGATATCGATATTCAGGAGATCCACGATGGTCGGGTAGATGTCGCTGGTCACGACGGGGACATTGCTTACGAACGGTTTTCTGATCCGCGCCGGCCATTCTATCAGGCCCGGCACGCGTACGCCGCCTTCCCATATCTGCCCCTTATGCCCGCGAAGAATTCCGTTCGAGCCAAAGGCGTCCGGCCCTTTGTCTTTATTCTCCCATGCGCCGTTGTCACTATTGAACCAGAGCATGGTGTTGTCGGCGACGCCGAGTTTACGCAATCCGTTGCGCAACGCACCCATACTGCGGTCCACCCCGATCATCTCGCCGTAGTAAGCGTGACCGCCCGCCGCCTCGAGATCGTCTTTCGTGGGTAGAAGCGGAATATGTGGGCTGCCGAACCAGATCACCGCCAGAAATGGTGTTTTCGATTCTGCGTTCTTCTTAATGAAGGTGAGGGCCTCAGCCACAATCGCGTCCGACCCGTCACCGGCAACGGTAACGCGCTGACCCATACGGCTGAATGTACAATCGGCATCAAACCAGTTGGAAACCGTGAACCAGGTATCGAATCCGAAATGGCCGGGATGCAGCGGATCATCGACCGGTAACGCGCGGCCTTTGCCGGGCTTGCCACCGCTCAAATGCCATTTACCGAAATGCCCCGTGGTGTAGCCAACCCGTTTAACTGCCTGAGCAATAGTGAACTCCTGAGTGCGTAACGGCATTCCCGGCCAGAGCACACCTGCCCGGTACGGATGTCGTCCGGTCATCACGCTGGCCCGCGTTGGCGAGCAACTGGGGTGCGCCGCGTAAAAACGGTTGAACCTCAGGCCCTGCTTGGCCATAGCGTCCAGATTGGGCGTCTTGATCTTTTTCAGGCCGTTATAGCTCACGTCCCCCCAGCCCTGATCGTCCGTCATGGCCAGGATGATGTTAGGCCGGTCGCCCCGGGCCTCGGCCGACGAGGCCGCCATGGCCGACAAGCGGCCCGCGGCCAACGCCGCCGCTCCCGCGCCCACCGCCTTGAGGAATTGCCTGCGGTTCATGTCAGACATCTACAAGCTCCTTATCGTGACGTCATTCATTTGGATTTCAGCTCGAGCCACCTTACCGCAACGCCTCTCTGGAAGGGGGCTGAGAATCTCAAAGTCCGGGTTCCCTTGTTCAGCTTGATGCTCACTTCCTGAGTAGTTCCCCACAGTCCGGTAGTGTTGGGGATCGGGATGGCCGCGAGCTTGTCGCCGCCGCAACTGAGGTCCAGGACCTGCTCGCGGTTGGGCGTGGCGATTCTCATGGTCAGCCCATACGTGCCAGTGGCCGGCACATCGATCTTGTACTCTATCCAACTGCTGGCGATGTTCTTCTGGTAATTCACCTGCTTGCCGCCAGTGAAACAGTCATAGACGAATACACCGGACATGCCCGAAAACGTTTCGGCCTCGACGTGCAACACGCCGGCAGCCGCCTTTATAGGCGCTTCCGGCACGGGTTTGCAGATGAGCATCGGGCTCGATCGATCGGCGCCGGGCGCCGCATCGACCATGCCGTCGGCCCGGATAGGCACGGGCTTCTGTATACTGCCAGCGACTCCCAACACCGCCTCGGCCTGCTCTTTGGCAGTCAGCGCCGATGCCAGCCATCGCAGGTGTTCGCCTTGCGAGAACTCCGGCTCGCGGGCCCGCGCCTCAGCTTCGGCCAGGAACTCCGGGCCTTTCACGCCCTCGGTTTTCGACACGTGCCACCCACGGCCATAGAGAACCTTCCACACGCTTCCGGGCTGAGGATCCGAAGAAGGGTCGGCCGCTTTCGCGGCAAACGCGGCATGGCCGGGCTGACCCACCCCTACGGTCGGAATGCCGAACGCCCGGCATGTCATTCGGCCGAACCACGACCTCGGGCCACACTTGCCCCCGCCTTCCATCACGGTTATGAAGCCCTTTGAAAAGGGAATCGGTGAGTTTCTCCGCCACACCTCGCTTACGATCTTGTGAACTTGCTGATTCTTTCTTAAGTCAGGCCGCCAGGTGTTTACCATTTCCCTCACCCACTTCAGTCCCCTGTCGGCCGCCCATGACTCCACGATCTTTCGATATTCCCAGACGGACAGTGTGTCGAAAATCGGAAAGAGCTCATGGTTCTTATGTGCGGTTTTGAAATGCTTATAGCGATCCAGAGGAACTATGGGCACTGCGCCGATCCCATGGGCGCCCACGTAGCTCATCTTTTGGGGAGGGGAAATAGCAGTTGCGATGGCAAGCTTCAGGTATATGCCTTCTCTCGAATCCGGATCGGCATCGTAGAGTTTTCGCCACAGGCCCAATGATGCGATAGGAAGGGAGTAGGTGTCGAGCTGCCTCTTCTTGAGCCCCGTGGGCGTTGCACCCACCAGGTAGAGGTCCATGGCCTTGGTGTTGGGCAGAAGCCAGGCAAGGAACTTCTTGTTGGCTGGGTTGGCCTTGGCGAATTGGCCCATCTTGTCGACGCCGTGTTTGGCCATGAACTGTCGCTGGGTCAGGGCCTTCAGGAACACGGCGTCCTTCAGCAGGGCCTTCATGGCCCCATCTGATATCTTGCCGGCGCCCGCGGGTGTCTTCTGGTTCAGCCAGGCCGAGACGTTCGTGAAGTACCCGGTGAAGTCGCCGGCGTCGATCGACGTGGTCAACTCGTTGGTATTGGGCTGCCAGGCATAGACGTGCCCCGGAAGCAATAGCACCGCAATGGCGACCAATAACAGCGGTGCCGCATGTTTCTCGAGTGTTCTCATAATTGTCCTCGCATAACAGGTTGGTGCCCAATCCACAGGATAGTACATTGACTCGCCAGCCGGTGGAACGCCTTTTCGTTACCGAACCATGGCCGGAAGTTCCTACTTATTTGCGCTGCTGCCCATGTAATCTTTAAGGCTGATCAGCTTGGGCGGGTTCTTGTCGTTTTCGATCGCGGCGATCACATCCGTGATCTTCCTGGGCTTCGGACAGTCCTAAGGGGCCGTGTCGCCGTAGGCGCCCATGACCCTGAGCTTCAGGTCGATGTCCACCTTCCGGCCTTGCCGCCACACGATAAGCTTCAGGATGTCCTTGCTCTGTTCGGTTTCGGCCTGGCCGATCGCCGCACCGAAGCTCTTGCGGGCGTCCCGGCCGAACAATTTGCCGAACACGCCGAGAATCACGTCGCCGACTCTCAGCACGTCGTCGGCGGGCGAGCCCTCTTCGACGGTGGTGATGAGGATCTGCCGGCTCTTTTCCGTCATGCCCCGCTCGACGTACATCCAGCCCATCGCCCCGGCAGGCCGAAACTGATCGCCGCAATGCCCGCCAGGACGAACATACATGTCATCCATTTCGCTCGCGTCGTCATCTGCGGATTGCCTTTCTGTTTTAGCGATGGTTCGCCCATAGAGGCGCCAGCCATTGCCGCACAAGTCTTAACACGGCATAAGGCCTGTGGTTTCCATGAACGGCATCCATTTCATCCGCGGCGCCACGCCCCTGTATTGGATTGTAAGTACGTGTTAGCAATTGCCTGTTCTTTCGTAGACAACGCGGAACATTCGTAGTACAATGACGCTGCCGCGCACAAAGCGAGAAGTGGTTGGCGAGCGCAAAGCTCAAATCTGGTTCCTGATGGGTTGTATGCCCTTTTATTGGAGGCGCATCATGAAGCGTTCAACAAGTCGTCTAGTCGAATTGACGGTTATTCTCTCTCTGGTCGCGGTCGTCGCAATAGGCTGGGCAGGGCCGGCCCGGGCGGCGGACCGGACATGGAACGGCAACACCGATGTTAACTGGGGTACGGCCACCAACTGGGATGAGGGAGCCCTGGGCAATAACACCCCCGTTTTCGGCGCGGCCGGAACAAGCGGCACGACGTTGCTCAACGACATGACAGCCGGGAACTCGATTGCGGGCATCACGTTCAGCGATTCGGCCGACGCGTTCACGATCGACGGCAATGCCATTACACTGGGCGGCAACATCACCGTCGGCACGGGCATTACGGCTGAAACAATCAATCTGCCCATGATCCTGAACAACAACCGGACGGTCACGGTCGACAGCGGCGTCCTGACGCTCGGCGGCGACATCAGTGAATCGGGAACCGGCCGCGGGTTGGACAAGCGGGGCCTCGGTACGGTGGTCCTGGCCGGCGCGAACACGCATACCGGCCTGACCAGGGTTACCGGCGGGACGATGATTGTTGACGCCGGGGCCGGCGGCTCGCTGACGATTTCCGAGTTGAGGCTCGGCGTCAGCAACAACTACGAAGGCGGGGGCACGTTCATCTACGACAACACGACCTCCGCCGGCGCGACTTCGCTGACTCTGCCCAGCTTGCAGCTCGAACGCGCCTTGCCCAACGACAACGTGATGCAGGTAACGCGCACGGCGGCTCAGGACATAGCCTTGATAATCACCACGTTGCAGAGCCACAGCATCGAAAACGGCCACATCATCAACTTCGTCACCAACGATGTCGCCGGGGGCGGCGTGAACGGGGCTGACTACAAGATTGTTATCGGAAACCAGACGACTTACCGGATTGTTAAGCAGAATTGCTATTTCAACGGCAGCGATTTCGCCGTCTATGACGCTGGCGCGGACGCCAGCTATGCCACCCCGGCGGACGGCTTCGTCCGGGGCGTCAACTACGGCGTGGATGCCGCCTCGGCGACGAGCGCCGGGACGACTTTTGCGAACACGACGAATCAGCAAGTCACGGCCAGCATAACCGACCAGCCCGGCGTTACGTTGGGCACTACCAGCGGGCAGAACCAGGGGACGCTGAAGATAGTGGGCGCCAGCGACATCACAATGCTGGCCGGCGCGCAGCTCTACATCAGGGGCCAAGGCAACAGCGGGTCCTTCGGCATCCTCAAGACCGGCGGCGGCACGTCGACAATCGGCGGTGGCGCGGGTTCGACTCTTAGGGTTAGTACCAATGCCCAATCGTCCTATCGTGTGGATGGTCCCACGGATGTACTGGACATCGCCATACCGCTGGTTTTCACAAACAAAGACCGTCTGATGAAGTCCGGCGACGGCAGGATGGTCATAAGCAGTGACATCAACTTCTCTGATAGCAAGAATGCCGGGTACGTTAACGGCGGTATTCTGGAAATCGGCGGTGCCGCTCAGCTCACCAAGGTTTCCACGACCACTCTCGCCGCCGGATCGCTCTTTAGGTACAACAGCACGAGCACAACCTCGACCCACGCGGGGGTAATCCGGGGCCTCGGCGACGTGGAGATCCTCGCAGGGAAGCTGACCGTGTCCGGCAACAACATTTTCACCGGGCAGTTGACCGTGGCCGGCGGGGCGATAGCCATCCCCACCATCAACGACGCCAGCGCCAGCGGCACGCTGGGCAACAGCGCCGGCGCGGTGATCCTCGGCAAGGCGGGCGGCGTGACCGGAACTCTTGAGTTCACCGGGGCCGCGGACAGCGGCAGCAAGCGATTCACCTTGGCCACCGGCGGGACCGGCGCTTTCCACGTGGGTGCTGCGGGCTCGGCCCTGACGCTCAGCGGCGTCATTGACGGCGGCGGCGACCTGGTCAAGACCGGCGCCGGCGTTGTCGCCCTTTCCGGCGTCAACGTCTACACCGGCGGCACCAACGTCAATGAGGGCGTGCTGTCCTTGTTGAACACAACCGCCAAGCCCGCCACGGGAACCACCGCCGTGGCGGCAGGCGCTACCCTGGGCCTTGGCGTCGTCGGTGCGGGTGCTTACAGCAGCACCGACGTGGACAACCTCTTGGCGGGCAGCTTCGTGGGTGAACTGGCGAACGTGACCCACACGGCGACTTCCAACGTCGGCATCGACACCACCGAAGGCGACTTCACCTATGCTACCTCCGTCCCGGCCACAACCAGAGGCCTGGCCAAGCTCGGCGCCAACACGCTGACCCTCTCCGGCGCCCTCGCCTACACCGGACCCACGACGATCGTCGACGGCAAGGCGGTTTTCACCGGAAGCAACGCGTCGGCGACCGGCGCCACGACGATCCTGGGCGCCATCGCCCAGTATGACTCGGTGGCCTCCATCAACGGCGCGGGTAGCAGCGTCACCGTCACCTCGCCCGGCGTGATGATGTTTGCCGCATTGAGCGACGCCGACATTGCGACGGCGTTGGGCCGCATCGTGGCTGACTCGGCGGGCACCGTCGCCGCGGATAACAACGCCGCCGGGGCGTTCGACTTCAACACGGCCGGCCTGGACGGGCCCTCGCTCGGCGCGATTGGCAACGTTACCCACACCGGCGCCCATACGCCCGGCGGGACGCCCTATCGCCTGGGCGGCGGCGGCGGAACCCTCACCATGGCCAATGCGAACGCGCTGACCGGCGCGCGGGACCTGACCGTCGTCGGCAACGTCGTCTTGGCGGCCAACAACGATTTCTCCGGCGTGACGACAGTCAACGCCGGTACGTTCCAGGCCGGGGCGGGTGCGACCAGCGCATTCGGCTCGGCTGCCAGCCTGGCCTTCGGCCCGGGCAGCACGGGCATAGTGCAGCTAAACGGCAACAGCATGACCATCATAGGGCTGAACACGGACGCCGTGGTCGGCACGCCGATCGTGGAAAACGGCGCGGCCGGCGACGTTTCCCTGACGATCAATAGCGCGAGCGACAGCACCTACGCCGGCAAGCTTCAGGACGGCTCGACCGGCACGCTGGCCTTGGTCAAATCCGGTTCCGGCACGCTGACTCTGTCCGGCACGGCGAACACCTACACGGGCAAGACCGTAATCGACGGCGGCGTGCTCGAGATATATAATCAAAACTCACTGGGTAAGCTCCCCGGCAGCGCCGAGGCGGACAACATTACCATCAATAACGGCAGCACCCTCAAAGAGATGACAGGTCCCGGCAACAACACCCTTGACGCCAAGCGTGGAATCGTGCTAGGCAGCGGAATCCAGACGATCCAGCACAACGGCAACGGCTGGTTCCAGATCGACGGTGTCATCAGCGGCGACGGCGGCCTCCATCTTGACAGCACTGGCGGCAACGACCTGAGGCTCGGTGGCGCCAACACCTACACCGGCGATACGACCCTGGATAATAACGTGGGCGCTTTCGGTGTCGGGAACATCTGGCTGTCCTTCCAGAACAGCACAGTGAACTACCTCGATGGCGGAGGCCAGATCAACTTCTATGCCTCCACCGCCGCCACCTTCGGCGGCCTGAAGGGCGATAAGAATCTGCAGCTCAAGGGCAACCAGGCTTTCGGCGTCCCCCTTTCGGTCGGCAGCAACAACCAGGACACGGACTATAGCGGCCAGCTCTACGACATCGGGTCGCTGATTAAGATCGGCACCGGTACGCTGACGCTGTCCTCCGACACCGGCAGCACCTATTCCGGTGGCACCGTCATCGACAACGGGACGCTGCTGGTGACCAACACCACCGGCTCGGGCACCGGCACGGGCAGCGTCACCCTCACCGCCGGAGGCCCGCTGGGCGGCAAAGGAATCATTGCCGGCGCAGTCACCGTAGCCAGCGACGGCGCAGTCGTCTGGGACTTCGACG